>JAFRSL010000005.1 GCA_017427625.1 Synergistaceae bacterium
GGACTTCTTCTCGGAGCTATCTTCATGGCCACTGACTACACGACCTCACCGATGACCGAAAAGGGGCAGTACATCTACGCGTTCGGGTGCGGATTGCTTACGGCGTTGATAAGGACGTGGGGCGGATACCCTGAGGGCGTTTCGTTCTCGATACTCATAATGAACGTAGCAGTCCCGTTGATTGATCGTTACACTGAACAGAGGGTACTCGGCGCGCCAAAGAGCAACTTCTTCAAGAGAATGGGGGGCAAATAATCATGTCAGAAGCAGTCGACAAAGTATTATTCAATGACGCATTGAGGAAAGCCCTTCATCTCGGGGGAACTCTATTTGCGGTAACAGCAGTAACAGGAATATTGCTAGGACTCGTCGAGAACGTAACCAGCAAAGCAATACTTCAGGCGGAAATCGCGGCAAAAAATGAGGCTTACCGTCTCGTTATGCCGGCCGGAAAAACTTTCGACGATTACGAGGTAAAGGCTGACGATTTCGTTACAAGTGTCGTCAAGGCAACGGATGAGACTGGAGTAGTGGGCTGGTGCGTGAATGTAAGCTCGAAGGGTTACGGCGGAATGGTCGGCTTCGTCGTCGGAATCACTAAGGACGGAACAGTAAAGGCCATCAACATTTTGAGCCATTCGGAAACGCCCGGACTCGGAGCAAAGTCAACAGAGCCGGAATTTTACACCCAGTTCAACGACAAATCATCGCTTCCGCTGAAGGTCGTCAAGGGCGGAGCGTCGAATCCTGACGAGATAGCCGCGATTTCGGGTGCAACGATAACGTCAAACGCGGTAACGGACGGAGTGAACGGCGCAGTGAAATACTGGTCAGAGAACTTGAAGGGAGCTGAATAGGATTGAGTCAGGGAAATTTCAGGATAATCACTAACGGAATACTCGCGGAAAATCCCACGTTCGTGCAGTGCATAGGACTGTGCCCGACCCTCGCGGTAACGACAAGCGTCGCCAACGGTCTCGGAATGGGAATCGCCGCAACTTTCGTGTTAATAGCCTCGAACGCAGTAATCTCGCTTCTCCGTAAGATGGTGCCTGACGAGGTGCGTATCCCCATATTCATCGTGGTAATCGCGGGCTTCGTAACGGTAATTGAGTTCTTGATGAAAGGATTTGCGCCGGAGCTGAACAAGTCGCTGGGAATATTTATCCCGTTAATCGTCGTCAACTGTATCATTCTCGCAAGGGCTGAGGCTTTCGCGTCGAAGAACGGGGTATTTGCGTCGGCGCTTGACGGCGTTGGAATGGGGCTCGGCTTCACGTGTGCATTGATGATTCTCGGGTCATTCCGTGAAATTCTCGGCGCGGGGACGTGGTTCGGGAATCCTGTCGTGAGCTTTGAACCGGCCATGCTGGTTGTACTTGCACCAGGAGGCTTCATTGTTCTCGGGTGCTTTATGGGAGCATTCAGGGCGATTCAGGCAAGAGCCGCGAGAATGAAGGGACTCGGTGCTACACCTGCTGAAGCTCGTCCAATGGGCTGCGGTTCGTGCATAATGGCTAAGTTCTGCCAGAAGGACGCTTCAGAGTGCGGGGAGGCGAAGTAATCATGACCATCACAGAATTATTCCTGCTCTTCGTGAGCTCGATCTTCGTTCACAATATACTGCTCTCAAGATTCTTGGGGTGCTGCCCGTTCATGGGTGTAAGCTCAAAGCTGAAGACTGCTCAGGGAATGGGCGCGGCTGTTGTGTTCGTAATAGTCCTCGCATCGTGCATGACATGGCTGACGTATAACTACCTTCTTGTGCCGTTACATCTTGAGTATCTCTACACGCTTTCATTCATACTCGTAATCGCGGCACTGGTTCAGTTCGTTGAACTTGCGCTGAAGAAACTCAATCCCGTACTCTACAAGTCGCTGGGAATCTTCCTCCCGTTAATCACGACGAACTGCGCGGTTCTCGGCGTTGCAGTCCTCAACATGAATGAGGGTTACGGCTTAATCCCTGCGCTCGTAAACGCTTTCGGGTCATCGCTGGGCTTCCTTCTCGCAATATCGCTGATGGCCGGAATACGTGAGCGAATCGAGGACAACGAGGGAATACCTGACAGCTTGCAGGGTCTTCCGATGGCGTTAATCACGGCGGGGCTGATGTCGATCGCCTTCATGGGCTTCACTGGGATCATAAAGTAAGGAGGCTGAGAACATGGACATAATGTCGTAATGGTAACACCACTTGCGCTCATGGGGATAATGGGCGGAGTTTTCGGCGTACTTCTTGCGATTGCGTCAATAGTCTTCAGGGTGCATCAGGACGAACGGATCGGCTTAATCCGTGCGGCTTTGCCCGGTGCAAACTGCGGAGGCTGCGGCTATCCGGGCTGTGATGGCTATGCTTCAGGCGTTGTGAACGAGGGCGCGGCGGTCAACAAGTGCAGCGTAGGCGGTGCTCCTGTTGCGGAGAAGATCGCGGCCATAATGGGAGTTGAGGCTGGTGCTTCCGTGCCTATGAGGGCGTTCCTGAAGTGCAAGGGGACGTGTGAGGCATCACCGAGACAGCTAACCTACGAGGGCATTCACGATTGCAGAAGCGCGGCTGTAATTCCCGGAGGCTCGCCAAATTCCTGCCCGTTCGGTTGCATCGGTCTTGGTACGTGCGTGAGCGTGTGCCAATTCGGTGCGCTTTCGATGGGCGAGGACGGACTTCCGAAGGTTGACGTGTCGAAGTGCGTGGGCTGCGGTGCTTGCGTCGAGAACTGCCCTAAAGGTGTGTTTACGCTGGTTCCAGTTACGGCAGACGTTATTGTGGCGTGCAATTCACACTGGAAGGGGCCGATGGTCAAGAGCGTTTGCAGCGCGGGTTGCATCGGCTGTACGCTTTGCGCGAAGAAATGCCCGAAGCAGACGATTGATATTGTGAACGACTTGGCGGTCATAAATCAGGAGAACTGCATAAAGTGCGGAGTTTGCGCAAAGGTCTGCCCTGCGAAATGCATTAACACGGGCGAGAAAGTTCCAGTAATGGAGAAGTCGGCATAACAGCAAGAGCAAATGCTATGAAAAGTCGTCCTGTCTTGGTATAATAGGCGGGACGATTTTTTTTGACGAAAGGAAGAGTGTTCATGCCATACGTACCAACGAACTGGACAGGTTTGGGAGGTGCTTTGCAGAGTCTATTCAGGGAAATAACCTGCACTGACGGCGGACCGCTTTCCATGATTCTGCGCGAGGCTGTGAATCCTCCTGCTGGTGTTATGAGGGGTAATTTCTATAATTATTGTACACAATCCTCCCCCAATGCCACAACCATAGCGGCCTCCAAGTTCAAAGATCAAATTTTTATTGAGAGTTGCTGGGACTTTGCTGACTATCAGCGCAGTTTATGTGCGGGCAACGGTTCAACTCTTGCGGCAGAAGGTTTCCAAGTCGGCAGCCCTTGGCATGGAGATGTTCTTAAAGCCCCTGTGTTATTCCTATCGATAAACCCGGCAATAACTCACAGATGCTTTTTCCCGCGCTGGCACCCCGCAAAAAATGCATTCACTCTTGCAGGACTGGACACAAATAACAGCCCGAATTACAGCTTGACTGACATCAATGGCAATATAATACCCAACAACATAACGGCCAACAGCGACACGAAAATATACAATTTCCTTACGAACAGGTTCCAGGACACAGCCGAAACAAATAACGGGAAACCGCAGGCGGTTATTGTTGACGCAAACACTTACATTTGTTGATCGATGATAGAAAACATTGTACAAAACGGTCAAAACGTGCAGAGAGCAAAAGTTCAAAGCTACTGGAACGGAATGGCATTAGTAATGAACAGTCTGCTAGGCTTCCCTAAAGAGTGTGAAACCTCCGGACACACAAAGAAGCTCATGCGTTCAGTATTGAGTGCTGAAGTGATATTCTGGGGAACGAAGACTCAGATAGGCGCGGGAAATAACAAAAAGAAGCTGCTTGATGCAAGGCTCGATTATTTCTGGGATAATTTTGCGGTTCCCCTGCTCAGTCAATGCGGTGCAAAGATTCTCTTCCTTGTCGGAGCAGATACAACCAGAGAGGTTTTCAACAGACACTTATGCGTGGAAAAACGTAAACTGTTTAAGCCTTACAGGAACAGATTCGGCGAGGAGTTCAGGATAGCAGCAATAGACAATTTAAGCCAGTGCCATGATTACGGGGACGTTGTTGATGCCTTGAAAGAGGAAGCAAAGAAGCCCGGCATTGTGCGTGATGCATTAAGTGCAGCGAAACAGCTGTATCACGCCTAAGTTGCTGTCATCTCCAGAAATTCCGCCTCAGTGAGAGTCTTTACACCAAGACTCTCGGCTTTCTTGAGCTTAGAACCCGCCTTGTCTCCGGCAACAACATAGTCCGTCTTCTTGCTCACGGCTGACGACACACGCCCTCCCAAAGCCTTCACCCTGTCGCCGGCCTCATCTCTCGTCATAGTCTCAAGCGCACCGGTGAAAACGAAGGTCTTTCCCGCAAGCCCACCGTCAGAACTTACAGCCTCAATCTTAGCCTCGCCCATTCTGAAGCCCATAGCCCTGAAGTCCTCAATCATCGCTCTGTTGTCATCGTTCCTGAAAAACTCGTGAACATATCGCGCCGTAACCTCACCAACTCCCTCAATCCCCGCTAAATCTTCCTCGCTTGCGTTCATGAGAGCGTCAATATTCCCGAAATGCTCCGTGAGAAGTTCTGCCGTATTCTTGCCGACTTCAGTGATCCCGAGTGCCGTGATGAGATTCGCAAGCGTCCGGGACTTCGAGGCTTCAAGTTCCGCAAGGATGTTCTCCGCCGATTTCGTTCTTACTTTATCCTTGCTCAGTGCTTCAACAAAGTCATCAAGCGTGAGAGTGTATATGTCGCTGAGTTTGTGGATTTTCCCGGAGGCTGTGAGATGTTTGGCCAAACTCTTCCCGATTCCCTTGATGTTCATTCCGTCGCGCGAGGCAAAATATTTCAGGCTCTCGGTCAACTGCGCCGGGCATGACGCACGGTTTGGGCACCTGTACGCGGTCTCATTAGGAAGCTTCACAATCTCAGAATCACACGCCGGGCATCTCTCAGGCATTGCGAAAACTTCTTCATTGCCCGTCCTCGCCTCTTTGTCAACGCTCACAACTTCGGGGATAATCTCCGCAGCTTTTCTGACGTTCACAATGTCGCCTTTGCGAATGTCCTTTCGGGCTACCTCGTCAGCGTTATGAAGCCCCGCCCGCGATACCTGAGTTCCTGCAAGCCTCACAGGTTCGAGAATTGCTACAGGGGTCAAAACTCCAGTCCTTCCAACTGAGATTACGATGTCGGTGATCCGTGTCCGTGCTTCTTCGGGGGGATACTTGTAGGCGACTGCCCAGCGCGGCGCGTGTGATGTAGCCCCTATTTCCGGCCATCGGGTGAGGTCATTCACTTTCACGACAACTCCGTCCGTAACGTAGCCGAGATTGTAGCGTTCTTCATGCCATTTTTCGACAAACTCATTCACGCTTTCAATGTCATCGCAAACCTTGTACGCGGTCTGAACAGGCAGGCCATGTTCCGCGAGCCACGACAACGCCCCCGACTGTGTTGTAACTCCGAACTTCTCAGCGTCAACAAGATAGTACAGGAATATATCGAGTCCACGTTCGGAAATCACGTGATTATTCTTTGCTGACTGACGGAGTGTACCGGCCGCCGCGTTTCTAGGGTTGGCAAAAAGTTTCTCACCCTTCGCTTCACGAGCAGCATTCACGGCGTTGAAGCGTTCCCACGTCATCAGGACTTCACCGCGAACCTCAACCCTTCCTGACGGAGCATCATTGAGAGTCTTAGGCACAGCGTCAACAAGCATCAAATTCTCCGTAACGTCCTCGCCTACACGGCCGTTGCCCCTTGTAGCACCCCTCACGAAAATTCCGTCCTCGTAAATCAGCGAGACTGCAAGCCCGTCAATCTTCATCTCGCAGACGAAACCCTCAGCGTCATTGCGCGAAAAAAAATTCTCAAGTTCATCTGGCGTGAAAACGTTATCGAGCGAGAGCATTGGCGTTGAATGTTCAACCTTCGCAAAAAGTGAGCTAACCTCGCCTCCAACTGTCTGAGTTGGGGAATCTTTGCGAGCATACTGAGGGTAATCCGCTTCGAGCTGCCTCAGTTCGCGGACAAGAGCGTCGTATTCAGCGTCGGAGATTTCAGGGCTGTCCTCGTCGTAATACAAACCCGCATGATGTTTCACGAGTTCGTAAAGCTCATTCATGCGGGCCTCGAATATGTCCATCTTACGCCTTAGGTTTCATTGCCGGGAACAGGATAACGTCGCGGATTGACCTTGCGCCCGTAAGGAACATCACAATCCTGTCCATTCCGATGCCCATTCCGCCCGTCGGTGGAAGTCCGGCCTCGATTGCGTTGATGAAATCCTCGTCGAAAACGTGAGCCTCATCATCGCCCTCTGCCTTTTTTCGTGCTTGGTCTTCAAACCTTTCGCGCTGATCGATTGGGTCATTGAGTTCGCTGAATGCGTTTGCTACTTCTTTGCCGAACATGAAAAGCTCGAAGCGGTGAGTGTAGTCGGGATTCTCAGGGTCTCTTTTCGACAGCGGGGAAATCTCCGTAGGGTGTCCGAGAAGGAACGTCGGTTCAACAAGTTTCTCCTCACCAAATGCCTCGAATAACAAGTTCAGCACTGCAAACTTGCTTTCATGGCCGGTCATTTCGGAGGCAAGCCCCTTGCTTCGTGCAATCTCTCTTGCTTCCTCGTCAGATTTCACAGTGTCAATGTCAACACCCGCATACTCCTTGACGGCTTCCCTCATGGTGATGCGCTTGAAGGGCTTCGAGAGGTCGAGCTTTGTGCCGTTCCATTCGATTTCGAGAGTGCCGATTGATTTTGCTGCGTTACGGATCAATTCTTCGGCCAAATTCATCATGTCGACGTAATTCGCGTATGGCCAATAGACTTCCATCATCGTAAATTCCGGGTTGTGCATTGTGTCGATGCCCTCGTTGCGGAAGTTCCTGCCAATCTCGTAGACCCTTCCCATCATTCCGACGACCAGACGCTTCAGGTAAAGCTCAACGGCTATCCTCATGTACATGTCAACACTCAGAGCGTTGTGGAACGTCTTGAACGGCCTTGCGTTTGCTCCGCCTGCGAGTACAGAGAGAATAGGTGTCTCGACCTCAAGCGTCCCATGAGATTCAAGAGTCTCTCTGAATGACGAGATTATTCTTGAACGTTTGCGGAATACTTCGCGGACTTCCGGGTTTGCGATGAGGTCCATATAACGCTTGCGGTAACGAATCTCTGTGTCGGTAAGGCCGTGCCACTTTTCGGGAAGAGGGCGGATTGCCTTGCTGAGAAGCCTGTACTCGGTAACCATGATTGTGAGTTCGCCGCGCCTAGTCCTGCAAGGGTGGCCAACTATTCCGAGCCAGTCGCCTGTATCGACCCATTTCTTGAGGAAGTCATACTCCCTTTCGCCGACCGTGTTAATCTGGAAGTAAAGCTGGATTCGTGAGTCCTCGTCAGCAATGTCAGCGAACGTAGCTTTTCCCTGCTTACGGATCGTCATGACGCGCCCCGCTGTGCTTAGGGTTACGGAGGAGTCTTCCTGTTCTGGCTGAAGTGAGTCGAAGCGTTCACGGATTGAGGCTAATGTGTCGCGTCTGTCCCATGTCTCGTTGACGTAGGGGTTGTAGCCTTCTTCGGTTCGTAAACGCTGTAATTTCTCCTTGCGCTGCCGGACTACTTCATTGTCCTCTGTGTTGAAATCGTCCTGTAAAATTTCGTCTGGCATAAATCTTTCTCCTTTTGTGAATCTAAATATTTTTGGTATATTTTACCGTACAAGCAAAATCTTAGGAGGCTCATACTATGGATAACATTTCACGTAACAAGGCAGCTATTCTCCGTTTCAAAGAATGTATCAACACCTGCGATCACGAACTGGCCGAAGAACTCATAGACAGCCGTGCAGAATTTGCCAGCCTTACGTCAAGCGAGATACTTTACGGCGGGGCAGGCTATCTCTCAGTCGTTGAGCTAATGCGGAGGAGCTTCTCTGACATTCACTGGGAGATCACGGACATGGCCGCCGAAGGTGATAAAGTTGCGGTAAGCTGGATATGCTCAGGGACTCATGACGGGGAATTTATGGGGAAGAAGGCTTCAGGGAAAAAATTCTCGTTCAGCTGCATGAACTTCTACTATTTCAACGATGACGGAAAGATAATCCGTGATGTGGCAGCTCAAGGATTAGCGGGGCTTTTTGGTGCGCTTGAAGCTGAGGATTTGAGGCGCATGTGATAAATTTTCAGAAAAAGGGGGAAGGTGCAATGAGAAAGTTATCCGCCGCAGTTTGTCTCTCGTTCTTCATGTTTGGAGCTGTACACGCTGAGGAGGCTTACGACCCACAGCACACTATGTTAGCCCTTAACATGGCCATCGTCTCAATCAACAGGATTCTCACGACGCAGGACAGAACCGTCCTCGAATGGGAATATGACAACATAATTAACAGGCTCGCTTTCGGAAATATTGAGAGCGACCCATAAATGATTGAACTTTATCAGGAGCTTCTGGGCTTCATTAACGGCAAGAAACTTCGGCAGGAAGATTCTAAAAGGCTCCGCGAAAGTTACGAGCATCGGCAGAAAGAAGCATATTACCGCTCAATGTATAAGGGCTTTGCGTCCCTGCACCCTGTACAAAACGACAATATGAAGGCAACTTCTCAAACCGAAAAACACGAGGGCGGATTTCTCTCACTGTTAAGCTGGATTGGAAATATCTCAATCTCCGCTGTCTCGTCAATCGGAATGAGTTACTACGGCTATCATGCAGAGAAGGAGCGTATACACGGCGAAATTGAGGGCGGCTTATGGCAGATGCAGAGGGACGAAATAGAAGCGTGCCATGCGCTGCAGATGAAGCTGCTAAATTCTTCGTGGCGTTTGCTGAGGCAGTACAGATTGCCGGACGAATACATGCTCACAGAAGCTAACCTCGCTAAATTCTTCAAGGCAATGGAAACTGACAACACGGCCAACCGTCTCAAAATGCTGAAAATGATTGAGCGGGACTTCAGGGCATACCCTGTTTACTGGTTCAACAGGGCTAGAGCGGCATCTGATTCCGGCGACACGAAAGAAAGCGAACTATGCTTCGACAGATTCAATGAGGTATGGAGGCCCGTTCTTCGCAAGGACTGCTACAAAGTCGAGGCTTCAAAGTACCAGATAAGCAGAATCATCAAGAGCGAAACGCTGTCAAACGAATCACTTGACGAGATTCACAAACTCGCGGACACGATTCAGGAATACTCGCCTGAGGACGACTGGAGCAGCAATCTTTTCGCAGGGTTTGTTTACTTTGCTCTGGGCGACAAGGAAAAGGCTGTAATGTGCCTTGAGGAGAACGTGTTGTTCGGTTACGAGAAGGACATCAGCGAAAAAGTGTTGGAGAAGATGAAGACCGGCAGTCCCAAAAATTTCACGCTCAACGACATACCCGGCCAGCTTCAGAGACAGGAACTCGAAAAGCTCATCGCCTCAAGAAAATACAAGGACACAGCGGAAATTATCGCAAAAATGTTTGAGGGGAAAGCCGATGATGCTACATGGGAAAGACTCGGGAATGTCTATACAAAAAATCCTGCGGCTGCCTATACCCTTTGGCTTGAGTTCGGAATTCTCTCATCATCAAATACATTTCAGTCTCACCTAGCATTAACATTAATAGGGTCATGGGTAGGCGGAGATAATTTGCAGGAGAGCTTTGCAGATATTTTGCCGATCGTGCAATATTTCGCCGACAGAAATAACGGAGACGCAAAACTATTCCTTGCTGATATGTACAAAAACGGCTGGGGAATTGAGAAGGATTTGAACCGCGCAATAAGGCTCTTCAAGGAACTCGAAGCTGTGCAAGAGACGGCATTCTACGTGGAGTGTTCATTAGGTGAATGCTACTACTACCTGATAGACTACGCTGAAGCAGAGAGACATTTCAAGAAGTCCGCATACGATTACAACTATGCTCTGGCCCGTACTTGGTTAGGACTTATGTACTCTGAGGGACTTGTTTCTGGAAATGGTGCAAATAACTAATAACAGCAGATAAAAAGACTCCCTCATATCGCAGGAGAATGTCTGAAACCCCTCCGTCTCTCTTCGAGAGCCACCTCCCCTTGTCAGGGGCGGCAAAAAACGCTGGAAACCTTGCGCCCCCTGAGAAGGGGGAGAGGGCCAACCTGTTGGCGAGGGGGTTAGTTTTCGGACACTCTGGCAGGGGGAGTCATGTTCTATCGTTCCAGAAATTTCCGTACCTTACCAAAGGACAATCCCGCAACGACAAAGATTATCCCCGTCAGCGTGAAGCCCAATGCTTTTGGCAAATACCCGAAAAGATGATCGAAGAAGTACCTCGAAGCCAGAAGTGCACAGAATGTTATCCCGATTCCTGAATGACCGCGCCAGATGTTCAGCAGCATCAATCCCGCAACTATCACAGCGTTCACGACGGGGAAAACGTTGCGAACGTCCGAAAATTCCGCGCCCCGCCAAAATTCCGGCCATGTCAGAAGCAATCCGAACACTCCCAGCATCAACAGCCCCATCGTCTCAGCGTCCTGCCACTTGCTCATGAATGATATAGCTCCGCCCGAAGCCGCAAGAATAATCAGCGTCCACGTTCCGCCGAAGCAAAGGCTCATTCTCGACGCTAGAAGCAAAACCGTAAGCAGCATGTTCATCATGAATGCTATTCGGTCTTTTCCGACAAACCACGCCCCCCAAAGCGCAATCATCAGCGCAAACGCACTCATCGGCGCGAAAAATTCTGACACAGGAACTCTCGCTGTCCTCACGAAATATAGGGCGAAGGGGTTTACTGCCTCTGTCTCATTCAGCCAGACAAGCGACAATGCCCCCGCTAAATATAACTGCCATTCATCGCGCGCAACTATCGACGTTATTATGACCTCAGCAATCCACCAGCCAAGAAATTCAGCAAGCGCAATCTTGTAGTCATACATTCTCGTTATGAGGTATATTCCTCCGCCGAATATCCCGCTCGAAAGAAGCAAGAATGCCTTTCCCGTTTTCGTCGAAGAGCGTCCCGCGAAAATATACGCCGCCAATGACGCAATATAAGCCCCCACGATTATGATTACGCGAAGATCTTTATCAATCGTGTGCCAGTTTGCGAGAAGGAAGCTGACTGCCCCAAGTCCCAGCAATATACCTCCGGCAATCAGCATTATCACTCGGAGATTTCGCGCCTTTATTTCGTAGAGCGACAGAATTTCCGTAGCCTGCTCGCCCGATATAATTCCTTCCTCAACCCAGCCAGCAATTTCTCCGCCGAGAAAATCCATCTCCTTTTTGCGGATTTCAGGCATGACTAGCTCACCCGGCTCCCCAGCGGTATGTCTTTGTCCTCTGGCGTTAAGAGTGTGAGCTGTTCGGATACTCCGTCTTTCTTTACGCTCGCGCAGAGTATCATTCCGTTGCTCTCAACTCCGCAGAGCTTGACGGGCTTCAGGTTCGTTACAAGGATTATCGTCCTTCCTTCGAGTTCCTCCGGCGTGAAGAATGCCTTTATCCCCGAACACACTGTGCGTTTCTCGTAGCCTAAATCGACCTCCAGCTTGTAGAGTTTCTTTGACTTAGGAATCTCCTCGCACTTCGTGATCCTTGCTACCCTCATCTCAACCGTCTTGAAGTTGTCGATGCTTATTTCTTCCTCATGCTCGATTACTGCCTGAGCTGCTGCTTCTTCCTGCATTCTCTTTTGCTCCTCCTTTAACTTTTTCCATTCCTCGATGTCGATTCTTGGGAATAACACTTCCGACTCACCGAGCGTTTTCCCCGCGCCTTCTCCCCATACGAACGAGTCATACTGCGACTTCGTGGGGTCTTCCTGAATGCCGAGCTGCTTCCATATTCTTTGCGATGTTTCGGGCATTACGGGGGCTACGAGCATTGCCGACAATCTCAGTGCCTCATAGAGATTCAAGAGGACGAAATCGAGCCTTTCAGACTGAGATTCATCTTTCGCCAACTTCCACGGCATAGTCTCATCAATGAACTTGTTTGAACGCCCTATGAACTCCCAAATTGCTTTGAGTGCCTCGTCAAAAGCGTAGTCATTCATGGCACGGTCAACACGCTCAAGGACATTCACGGACATTGCGGAGAGTTCGGATTTGGGGTCAGCACATTTCGGCACAACTCCGCCCCTGTAAGACTGAATCATTCTGTGAGTCCTGTTGAGGAGGTTACCCAAGTCGTTGGCGAGGTCGCTGTTGATACGTCCGACAAGTGCAAGCTCCGAAAAATCTCCGTCATTCCCGAACGGAACTTCACGCATCATGAAATACCTGAACGGGTCAAGGCCGTACTCCTTCACGATCTTGAAGGGGTCAACGACATTCTTCCTGGTCTTGCTCATCTTCTCACCGTCGACAGTCCACCAGCCGTGAGCAAAAATCTCAACAGGAACATTCACGCCCATAGCAATCAAAAGCAACGGCCATGTTACACAGTGGAAGCGGATAATGTCCTTCCCTACCATGTGCC
>JAFRSL010000059.1 GCA_017427625.1 Synergistaceae bacterium
AATTTTTGCCTAACATTTTGAGTTTACACCTAGTGTTCTAATTTTCAATTTCAACGCGGGAGGATTATATCACAATTCAATCTATGTGAAGGAAATCAAGCATGATTCTCAATAGGTTCGTTCCCTTCTGAACTCTCACTGTCGAACCTGCAATCTTCCGGCAGCCTTATCGTCTGGTTGTTTCCCTCTCTGAAAATTCTCGTTAATTTCATTACTTTCACCCTCAAGTTATTATCTGCGAAAATTCTACCACAAGAGGTCATTTAGGCGGCGGAAAGTCGAGGTGCTTCTTAGCGTCAATTTCTGCGAGCGCTATGAAGTGCCTCATCGCTGAACTTAACTTGTAATCCTTCGCGTATCCCAGCCCGAAATGGAATCTCGGAGATCCGGGAAGATAGAACCACGCAACATCTTCATGATTGCTGACTTGGCTTTGCGGAATGATAGTGTTGCAGACACCTTCAGCAGTGAGTTGTTCGAGGAATGAATTGAAGCTGGACTCAACCATGACGTTTGGGCTGAAACCTGCCTCCTGAAATATCGCATCTATAAGCTCGGTCCTCATTGTCGATCTCTTCAGAGCAAGTGCGAAATTGTCCCCTGAAAAACTCTTCAAGTCAGGAGCAGGAAGAGGAACAGGGGATATTTTTCTGCCCTCAAGATATGGGTGTCCCGCCGGAATCCCGAGCAGCAAATTTTCCGAACTCAGCGGAATATAGTGGATACCCTTCCACGAAGAAGGATTACCGCCAAGAAGGAACGCCGCATCAATCTCACCTGCCCGCGTCATCTCAAGAAGTTCTGGAACAAGAAGCTGGTAGCACTGAATATTTATTCCCGGAAATTTCCTGTGGAACTCCGGCCATATCCTCGCAAAAACCTCGCTCCCATGATCGTACGGAAGCCCCATCTTGAACGAGCCTTTTACGTTCCCCGCAACGTCCTGCAATTCCGACTGAGTTTCCTCCCATATGTCCAGCATTGAGCGTATACCCTTGAGGCATATCTCCCCCGCCTCCGTCGGAATGAGCCTGTGTTTTGCCCTCACGAAGAGCTGTACCCCCAATTCGCGCTCAAGTTTCAGTAACTGCTGGTTGAGTGCCGCCGATGTTATGAAGAGTTCGCGGGCTGCCCCTGACATTGTGCCCTGCCTTCCTATTGCGTCAATGTATTCTATTATTCTGAAGTTCATGGAGAGATTATAAACTTTTTCTTTGAGTTATTCAATTATCTAATAGATTTACTTTGCGTTAATTCTTGCCTATAATTTCAACAATTCCAAATCACAACGTTACTTTAATGAGGGAGGGAATATTCAAAATGTCGTTTCTAAGAAAGCTGGACAAAAACTTCGAGTTCGTCTTTCTGGCCGGATTGCTCATAATCATGACGGTGCTTTCGTTCGCAAATGTCGTGATGCGCTACTTCTTCAAAGCCCCGATATTCTGGTCAGACGAAATTTGCTGTTACTGTCTGGCACTAAGCGCGTTCGTATGTCTGCCCTGCTCGATACGCTACAAGTCGGCGATAAGGGTTGACACTTTCGTTACGCTCCTGCCGAAGTTCCTGCAGAAGTTCTTGATGGTCGTATGCGATGTCATCATGATAGCGTTCCTGTTTTGGTGCGTTAAGGGAGGAGTTGACGTTGCGGGAATCGCCGCGAAAATCAACCAGAAAAGCCCCGCGCTTCAAATCCCCGTCGCATACTTCTACTACTTCATGACATTCTGCTTCTGCCTCGCAATCTTCAGGAGCATTCAGTCGATCTACTTGACGTTCAAAGGGGAGGAGAAATAATTATGGGTATCGGACTGTTCTTCGCAATCCTCGCCGTTCTTCTGGTTATCGCTCTTCCTGTCGGCGGAGTGTTCGGGTTAATGTCGATGCTTCCGAACTTAATCGGGACATTGAGGTTCGCTCCTGCTGACGTTGCACGAGCCATGTTCTCGGGAATGAACAGCTTCACGCTCCTCGCCGTTCCTCTCTTCATGGTATCGGGAATGATCATGGCCGAAGGCGGACTGTCTCAGAGACTCTTTGACTTCTTTGCGTACTTCATTGGGAACAAGAGAGCCGGATTTCCCTGCGCCGTTGTCGTAACCTGTATGTTCTACGCCGCAATATCAGGTTCATCGCCCGCAACTGTCTCGGCTGTAGGGGCAATGACGATTCCGTTCTTGGTTGACTTGGGGTATGACAAAGTTTTTGCGACCGCAATAGTAACTGTCGCCGGAGGATTGGGTGTAATAATCCCGCCGTCAATCTCATACATCGTATATGCCGCCGCCGCTAATGCCTCACCTTCAGCACTATTCATCGCGGGAATAATTCCGGGCGTTTTAATCGGAGTTGCATTGATGGTGTATGCGTGGTTCTACTGCAAGGTTCACGGCGAGGACAAAGAGAAGCTCGAAGCAAACTACAGGAAGATTCGCTCAAAAGGTTTCTGGCCTCTCTTCAAGGAATCGTTCTGGGCTTTGCTGACACCCGTGATAATTCTCGGCTGTGTATATTCGGGCGTATGCTCACCGACTGAAGCGGCTGTTATCTCGGTCATCTATGGCTTGTTCGTCTGCATATTCATCTACAGGACGATAAAGTTCTCGGAGATCGGCCATGTTTTCGTTGAGGGCGCGAGAACTTACGTCAACATTCTCTTCGTAATCGCTGCGGCTACGGCATTCGCAAGGGCAATGACGCTGTTACGCTATCCTCAGACAATCTCGAAGGCCGTACTCTCAATCACGAACAACAAGATCGTCATACTGCTCCTAATGAACGCGATAATGCTCGTCTGCGGAATGATACTCGACAACATTCCCAACATCATGATACTCACCCCGATATTCCTCCCAATCATGAAAGCAGTCGGGATTAACCCCGTTCACTTCGGTATCGTGATGACGGCGAACCTTGCTGTAGGAATGGTAACGCCTCCAATGGGCATTAACCTCTTTGTCGCCTCAGGAATGACGAAGATTCCAATGCTGAAGTTGGCGAAAGCATGTACACCGTTCCTGATAGCGTTCGTTCTGTGCTTGCTGCTCATAACTTTCATTGAGCCGTTGAGCATGTTCCTGCCGTCAATACTTTAGGGTGATACGGCAATGAGGACGGAAAACGGCGGAGAGTTCGCGCATTGTGTGAAAATTTTGGGGAAAAATTATCAGCGGGGATTCTTTCGCCGTACCTGTTCTCTGCCTCAATCAAAATCTATGTAGCAAAGGAGAAGTTTGTATCATGAAAAAGTTTATCGCGCTTTCAATGGTAATGGCCTGCTTCGTATGTGCAGTGCCTTCGTTCGCAGAGGATTATGGGACTTATGACTGGGTCGCGGCAATGAGCGTGGCCGACACAACCACGAACTACAAGCTCATGGTGAAGTTCGCCGAATTGCTCAAGGAGAAGAGCGGCGGGACAATCAACATTGAGATTTACCCGGGCGCACAGCTTGGAACGACGACAGAGTTCACCGAAGCAGTCGTGGCAGGCTCAATCAACATCGGCTCAGGAATGACGACAGACCTCGTTGACTTCGTGCCTGAGATGGGGCTTTTCGACCTTCCCAACCTCTTCAACAGCATTGAGCAGATGCGCAAGCTCCTCACTAGCGATTACGCGAAGAAGACCGTCAACCAGTATTGCGAGGCTGCCGGAGTTCACATGCTCGGTTTCTCGGACGCAGGATTCCGTCAGCTCACCTCCAACAAGAAGACGACATCAATCGCCGATCTTGCCGGACAGAAGATCCGCGTCATGACGAACAAGTACCACATCGCATACTGGAACGCAATGGGAGCATCAGCAGTTCCGCTTCAGTTCAGCGAGCTTTTCATGGCACTCCAGCAGGGAACGATTGACGGCCAAGAGAACCCCTACATGAACATCGTGGGGAACAACATTCAGGAAGTCCAGAAGTACATCATCGAGACCAACCATCTCGGACACATCATCACGTTCTTCATGAACGGCGAACTCTACAACAGCCTCCCGGAGAACACACGCAAGCTCGTTGACGAGTGCGCTGCTGAAGCTGTTGAGTATGCCGCAGGAGTTGCAAGCGAGAGCATTGAGAAAGACAAGAAGACTTGCCTCGATGCAGGATGCCAGATACTTGAGTTTTCAGCCGAAGACCACGCAAAACTCAAGGAGAAAGCTCAGGTCGTCTATGACATGATCCGCAAGGATGTAGGCGACGAGAAAGTTGATACTCTGCTTGAAGCTATCGCGGGGCTTTAGGCTGTAGTGTAAATGCCGCTTCCCTGTAAAATGGGGAGGCGGTGTTATTTTTTGGAAAGGAGGAAAATTTTATGGATTTCCTGATTACTGGAGGAGAAATTTTTGACCCGTCAGCAAAAACGACAACTTACGGCGACATTGCAATCGTGAAAGGGAAAATCGCGCGTCCTGAGAGCGGCAAGACTTATCGCCAAGTCATCGATGCTTCCGGCTGTATCGTAACGCCCGGCCTGATCGACTATCACACTCATTACTTCCTCAACGGCTCAGAGAACGGTGTGAATCCTGACGCAAGCTCTTTCTGCTGCGGAATTACTACGGCTGTTGACGGCGGAACATGCGGTGCTGGAGGCTATGAGATTTACAGGCGCACTGTGATGTCGTTGTCGGAGGTGCGAATACTGAACTACCTTCTTGTCGCTTCGGGAGGGCAGAGCAACGACAGATACCCCGAAAATCTTGACCCTAAATATTTTGACGAGGAGAAAATTCTTGACCTCTTCGCGAAATATCCCGATAACCTTGTCGCTCTGAAGACGCGAATCTCACACAGCATAATCACTCCAGAGCTTGCGAGAGTCTCAATCCCCCGAACTGTCGAGATCGCGGAGAAAGCCGGAGTGCCTGTAGTCGTCCATGTAACAGACTGCTCAATTCCGCTTGATGAACTCGCTGAAATGCTTAGGCCGGGCGATGTAATCTGTCACATCTATCACGGTCGCGGTGAGAACACGTGCCTCGATTCAAACGGGAAAGTTCTTCCAGGATTGCTCAAGGCTCGTGAGAGAGGAGTGCTATTCGACGCTTCAAACGGGAGGAGCAACTTCGACATTGAGGTTTGCAGGAGAGCGGTCGAACAGGGATTCACGCCTGATATAATTTCGAGCGACAATAACACGAGCAGTTGGTTCCTTCAGCCAATGCACACGCTTCCCCGAATACTAAGCAAGTTCATTGACTTAGGAATGAGCCTCGAGGACGTAATTTCAGCGGCAACGATCAATCCTGCAAAGCTGATTCACCGTCCCGAACTCGGAAGCATGGCCGAAGGTACACCGGCGGACGTTTGCATATTCAGGCACAAGAAGAAGGAAGTACCCTACAC
>JAFRSL010000060.1 GCA_017427625.1 Synergistaceae bacterium
ACCATCTTGGAAAATTCCTCCTCCCACCTCTTGAGAGCCTTCAGAGCTTTTTCCGTCGGCATTATCTTCATCTCCTCAAGAACCCTTAGTGCCTCTTCGCCCGTTATCAGCGGTGTAGCAGCAATCTGTGTCGGCATTTTAATCCCTCCCGTTCAAGATTTACATATAATATACCCCAAAATTTCCGGAGATTCCAAAAACTTTTTTCGGGGAGTTATTGACAACGGGGCAACTGGGTGTAAAATGTGCATCGTAGTTCTGCGTGTATTACTTAGTTTCAAGGCAGTAAAAATTTTCACCAAATCCGAAAGGAGTGCAATTAGTTTCATGAAGAAGTTATTCGCGTTATTCATGGTAGTCGCAATGCTCTCAGTCGCGGGCACTGCAATGGCTACATCAATCACAGCTGACTCCACAAGCGTTACTCTGCAGAGAGGCAACTCGACAACAGTATCGGTAACGGGTACAGCTTCGCACGGCGGTACGTTGGCGTACAGCCTCGTTTACAGCGCAGGCACAACAAGTGAGTGGGCAAGCATAAGCGGAACAACCGTAACCCTTACTGCCCCTTCAACAGCAAGCGCAGGGTTCTACACCGTGATCGTCCGCGTAACTGAGACCTACACCGATGGCAGCGATCCGGTAGGACATGGAACACCGGCACCGCAGACTGACACAGCAGATGTCCAGATCACCGTCAACGTAACAGTCCCCGTTACTCCCAACCAGGGCGGCGGCTCATCAGGTGCAAACAGCGAAACTGCAACTATCGTTGTCGTCAATACGGAGACAGTAGCTGCTGTCAATGTCCCAAGAGCTGCAACTGTCGTCATCGTAACCGTGGCAAATATTGTCAGGCCTTCAACGAACAATACCACCATCACCACGAATGCAACGACCTATGGTTCAAGGCTCGGCGGCGGTACATCAACGACAGTCCTCGACAAAAACAACGCCAACGCTGTAGAGTTCAGTGCTTCCAGCAAGTCTGGCCAAACACTCGTGAACGAGAAGGCAGCTCTCCTGAAAAAGAACGTAACAGCCACCGCTGCAAGGCTTGGCCCAACTCTTCCTGACATCGTAGCAAAAGTTTCGGGACTCCTTGGGTTCGACCTCAACTATGGTGCGAATTTCTACGGAGCAAAGCCCGGCTTCATAGCCAACGCGACCGGCGCAAACGTGGGCGGCTCATTCTTCGCAAGCGCAGGAGAGGATGCAATATTCCTTGACAGCACTGGTGCAGAGACTCAGGTTGTCCCCGGCGGCGGCTACGGCAACGCAGGTGCAGAGCCTGGTGTTGTTACAGCAGTCGTTTACGTTGAGTCCGGTATAAGGTACGAGCCTGTTACCTACGCTGAGGTTCCTGCTGACAAGTTGGCGGCATTTGACGAGGCCACAGGAACAACAGAGCAGTCAGTTGAGCTTGAGACAATCACGACCATAACAGAGACAGTGAACTCAACCGCGACGTTCAGCCCTGTAGTTGCTGACGAGAGAGTCCGCGAGGCAGTAACAGACGCGTACGGCAAGACAGTGAGCGAGCTTCCTTACACGACAGCGTCAACGACAAAGACATGGTCAGCCTCAACGGAAGAGACCAGCTACATGACGGCCAACAACCTCGTCTTCGTCTCCTCACTTCCAGTGCTTGAGAACATTCCTGACGGCACGTACATTGCGGCTATCACGTTCGACAACACTCCCAGCCGTGCTGTAGTAGGCGCACCGAAGTTCTATCCCAACGGTGTAAGCGCAACGGGTGCAGCGACTTCAGCGAAGATCTACACATACGCTAACGGCTCGGCAACGGAAGTAACCGCATCAAACGCAAAGAGCGTCATCACCAACGGACGTGCAGCGTACTTGGTATTCGAAGTTGCTAACGGCGCAGTCGCAGTAGCTGAGGAAGACTTCGAGGCAGCGGCAGTAACTCTCAACAAGCCCGCAATCGCAGTAGTGAACACCGCCAGCACCCCCGTCAGCCCTGACGAGCCCATCGGCGTAGGCGGATCAAGCGGCGGATGCTCAACAGCAAGCGCAGCACTTGCCCTCGCAGTACTCGGAACATTCATCGCAACACGCAAGAAGTAGTAGTATAACGCAGAAAACTACACAAAGCGCAGTACATACAGCGTCCTCCTGGTTCGAGAGTGAACCGGGAGGATGTTTTCTTTTCAGCTAAATTTTTGCTTGACATACTGAATTTTTTTAGTAAAATTTTCTTATCTAGTGAGAAATTCACAAGTTCAACACAAAATATACAGAAAGGATTTGTTCAGCCATGAAAAGGAACTTATACAGCCATGACGCGCACATGAAGGCCAAAGTAGCAACCCAAGCATCAGAGGCCGATTACGAGCGCGCCATGAAGATGTACAAGCAGTTTGCCTACGCTTCGGGTCTGATAGTAACTGCCGCCTACGCCCTGGTGCAGTTGTTCTAGTGCCGAAACGCATTATCCGTTATACATTCTCGGTCTTCTTTTGGAGATTGTTGAGTTTAGTGTAAATTAGTATAGCCGTCCGCCCAGTTCGATGACGGTATTTTTTGTTACCCTTTCATAGTTTAGATCCCTTTCCAAAAAAATTTCAGTGTTCATGTATCATTATGTGGCCTCCGCATGATAAACTTATCTGAGTTTTCCACATGGAGGTAACAACTTGGTACGAAGAATCTACACGGAACGCAAGGATGTCCACAACCCCGAAGCCTCGTCGCTTCTCGCGGAAATCCGAACCCTTAAAGGCTGCGAAGCCCTCGCAAAAGTTCGCATACTCAGCCGCTACGATGTTCAGGGACTTTCGGCCTCACAGTTCGCAACATGCAGGGACTCAATTTTTGCCGAACCTTTCACCGACAACGTATTGACCACGCTCCCAGATGACGCGGATTACACGCTGGCCGTCGAGTATCTTCCCGGACAATACGACCAGAGAGCCGACGCCGCCGAACAGTGCGCGGGACTCCTTCTCGGTTTCAGGCCGCTTGTAAGGACAGCGAAGGTCTACATCTTCTACGGCAAGATCAGCGACTTCATGGCCGTCAAGAAGCACCTCATCAACCCCGTTGAAGCCCGCGAAGCACAGCTCGATGAATACGACTCGCTCGACACGAATTACCCCGCGCCCGATGACGTTATGACTGTTGATGACGTTATGGGACTTGAAGGCCTCGCAATGAGCAGGGAGGACTTGCAGTGCATCAGGGACTATTTTAACGCTGAAGGTCGAAATCCAACCCGCGCGGAGATTAAAGTCCTCGATACATATTGGAGCGACCACTGCCGGCACACGACTTTCACGACGCACATTGACGTTGCCGAAATCCACGATGACGCTGTGAGGAGTGCCTATGACCTCTACATGTCAATGCGTTCGGAGCTTGGGTATGATGAGTCGCGGCCTGTTACGCTGATGGACATTGCCACGATCGGCGCAAAGTATCTGAAGTCGAAGGGTCTTCTCAACGACGTTGTTGACAGCGAGGAGAACAATGCCTGCACAGTTAGGATTGATGTTGACGGCGAGTCTTGGCTGTTACTCTTCAAAAACGAGACCCACAATCACCCGACCGAGATTGAGCCATTCGGAGGAGCTGCAACCTGCATAGGCGGCGCAATTCGAGACCCACTTTCGGGGCGCGCTTATGTCTATCAGGCCATGAGGATAACGGGAGCTTCTGACCCATTCAAGGAAACGCTCGCAGGAAAATTGCCTCAGCGTGCGATCATCACGAAGGCTGCTCAAGGCTACAGCTCATACGGCAACCAGATTGGCCTTCCGACCGGGATAGTCCGAGAGATATACCACGATGGCTACAGGGCAAAGCGTCTCGAAGTCGGGGCGGTAATCGCGGCTGTACGTGAGAGCAACGTTATCCGTGAGCGTCCGGAGGCGGGTGATGTGGTATTGCTTCTTGGCGGACGAACTGGAAGGGACGGCATCGGCGGAGCGACTGGCTCATCGGTCTCACACACTGCGAGTTCAATCGAAACTTGCGGGGCTGAAGTCCAGAAGGGTAACGCTCCCGAAGAACGGAAGTTACAACGTTTGTTCCGAAACCCAGATTTTACACGGCTCGTTAAACGCTGCAATGATTTCGGGGCAGGCGGGGTCAGCGTTGCTGTTGGTGAACTTGCTGACGGCTTGGACATTAATCTTGACGCTGTTCCGCTGAAGTATTCGGGCCTCGATGGGACTGAGATTGCAGTGAGCGAGTCTCAGGAGAGAATGGCGGTCGTAGTTTCGAGTGAGAATGCCGAAAGGGTGAAAGCTCTCGCATTGAGTGAGGACGTTGAAGCTACGGTGATCGCAACCGTGAATGACTCAGGTCGAATGCGGATGACTTGGCGGGGAAAGGAAATCGTCAACATCTCGCGCGCTTTCATCAAC
This sequence comes from Synergistaceae bacterium, assembly GCA_017427625.1. Lineage (GTDB taxonomy): Bacteria > Synergistota > Synergistia > Synergistales > Aminobacteriaceae > JAFUXM01. The sequence continues at coordinate 4,392 of JAFRSL010000060.1, forward strand.
ACGAACGGTGCCTCTCGCCGAATCTCTGTGAAGGTTAATCCCAAAAGTACAACCCCTCTGTCTCACTGCGTTCAACATCTCCCCTTAGCAGGGGCGACTGTAAGTGCGGAGAACTTCACGTCCCCTGACAAGGGGGAGAGGGCCAACTTGTTGGCGAGGGGGTTAGAGTGCCTCGCAAATCTCAACGAGTGTTCAGGGCGCGGACTATCGGAACGCTTCGACTCGACCGTCGGAGGCCACACGGTTTTGATGCCATTCGGTGGAAAGTACCAGAAGACCCCAATCATGGCCATGTGCGCGAAGATTCCTGCTGAAAATGACACGGATACATGTTCGCTTATGTCGTGGGGATTTGAGCCTTATGTCGCAGAAAAGTCTCCGTTTGACGGCGCGTATGTTGCTGTTCTTGAGGCACTTTGCAGGACTGTGGCAACGGGAGGAAATCTCACACATTGCTGGCTGACGTTGCAGGAATATTTC
>JAFRSL010000061.1 GCA_017427625.1 Synergistaceae bacterium
CGCTGACGGTAAGCTTCTTGTGCCTGACTACGATTCCGACACTGGAATCATGATGTTCGATGTCTCGCCCGCCTCTGTCTACTATGACTACGACACGAAGTTCGACAAGGACGAGACTAAGCGCAACATGGGCGTAACAATCGCCTCCGGAGCAAGCCCGGTCATCACAACATCGTCGCTTCCTGCCGGGAAAGTTGACGTTCCCTATTCGTTCGAGTTCGAGGCAAACGGTGAGAAGCCAATCGCATGGACGGTTGAGGGCGAACTTCCTGAAGGCCTTGAGTTCAAGGACGGGAAACTCGAGGGAACTCCTACAGCAGAAGGGTCGTTCAATCTCACTGTAACCGCGACAAATGACTTCGACAGCGCAACTAAGGACTTCACGCTCACGATTGCGAGTGTAACGGTCGTAGCAAAGCCTGTCATCACGACGGAGAGCCTTCCTGACGCAATGAAGGGCGAGGGCTATTCGGCGGAGCTTTCCGCAACGAGTGATGAGCATGTAACGTGGAGCGCGGAGGGACTTCCTGCAGGACTCGAACTTGACTCATTGACGGGGAAAATCACGGGTACTCCGACTGAATCGGGGACGTTCAACGTGAAAGTAACCGCTGAGAACACTGGCGGAGCTGAAACAAAGGAACTCACGCTCGTTGTCGAAGAGCCTTCTGCACCTCCTTCGCCAATGGTGATTGAGACATCAAAATGGGAGCGCGAGAACGGAAAACTCGTCGTTGAGACTACTGCGGGTGAACGTTACGAGTTTGAGGCTCTTGAAGGAACTGATGGCTACGGCTTCGTCATCAACGGAACACTTCCCAATGGCCTCGTGATAAACCTTCCTGAGATGTGGGGTCTCGACACGGACAAGTCATTCGCTGTAACAGTTGCGGACGGGGACAAGATCGTTGAGGCGAGCGAAGTGCCTGGACTTGACGCGAATGCCTGCAGGATTCTCGGTGCAAACATCGTAACGCTGGCTATGCCGGATACAGTTATGACTGCGTTCCAATTCATCGCGCCTTCAATCACAACGGCTGAGGATCTCGGAACGTTCACGGCTGACATGGACATCTCGATCCAGCTTAAGGCAGAGGGAACGACATGGAAGATGAAGTGGAGTGCTGAGAATCTTCCTGACGTTCTGAACATTGGCGAGGACGGTCTGCTTTCGGGAAGCATCGCTGCGGCGGGGGAATATAGCTTCACGGCGAAGGTCGAGAATGTTGCGGGCGAAGACTCGAGGACGTTCAAGCTGACAGTCAAAGCTGCACCGACAAGGCCGGTATCACCAGTCATAACGACGGCCAAGAATCTCGGAACATTCAAGGTGGGCGAGGAAGTCTCGATCCAGCTTGAGGCAACAGGTACAACACCGATAACGTGGCTGAAGACGGATGGGACTCTTCCTGACGGTCTTGTTGTTGACAGCTCCGGGCTTCTCTCTGGAACGCTGACGAAGGCGGGGAAATATACGTTCCTCGTGAGTGCGACGAATGAGGTCGGAAGTGTCTCAAGGGGCTTATCGATGACGGTTGAGAGCAATATTCAGGTTCCGTCAATAACATCGGCTCAGGACTTGGGGACTTACGAGTACGAGGCTGATGTCGACAAGCATATCGAGGCAACTGGCACAGCTCCTATAACTTGGAGCATGTCAGGGAATCCAAGCTGGCTTGAGATTGACTCAGAGACCGGCGACATCACAGGAACAACTCCAAAGAAGTCAGGCGAGTTTACGTTCACTGTAACGGCCTCGAACTCTGGAGGCAAGGACTCGCGGAAGTTCACGCTGAAAGTGAAGACGACGGTGGCCGAAGTAACTGCCCCGACGATAAAGACGGACTCGCTTCCGAACGGCACAAACGGCGAAATCTACAACGCTACACTTGATGCTGATGGCTCATCACCAATCACATGGGCGGCAACGGGGCTTCCTGACGGGCTTTCGCTGAACGCATCGGGCAAGCTGACTGGTGTCCCGAAAGTTGGCGGTAATTTCACGGTCGTTGTAACGGCTGAGAACTCTGCAGGCAATGACACGAAGGAGTACACGCTGACAATAGCTGAGAGCAACAAGGTCAACCCGCCGAAGATCACGACAGACGAGCTTTCGGATGCGACGGTTGGCGATGAATACAACGTCCAGTTTACCGCTGAGGGTAAGGACATAACGTGGACAGCAACGTGGAAAGCACTTACGGGCTTCACGTTCACGCCTGACGGAGTGCTCAGGGGAACTCCCACAGCTTCCGGGACGTTCAACATCGTCGTGAAAGCGAAGAACAAGGCAGGTACGGACTACGCTAACTTGACTTTGAAGGTTAACGACAAGCCTAACGAGACAGTGAGTCTCCCAGAAGTGAAGTCGTCGAAGATTCCTGACGCATACCAGGACGAGGAGTACAGTTACTTCCTTGAGGCAACGGGAACAGGCCTTAAGTGGTCGCTGGCAGAGCCTGATTCTCTTCCGAAGGGACTGGAACTCACGGAGGACGGCGAGATTACCGGAAGGGTTGACACGAGCAAGGCAACGACGTTCAAGTTCAAGGTAATCGCCTCGAACAGTGCAGGATCATCACCGGCAAAGCAGATAAGCCTGAAGGTTGTCGCAAAGACTCCCACGTTCAAGAGCGATGCTTTGAAGGAAGCAAAGTGGAACAAGAAGTACAGTTTCACGCTGAAAGTCCAGAACATGAAGCCGACGGTCTGGGGAATCGAGGGTGATCTTCCTGAGGGTGTGAAGTTCGACAAGGGCAAATTCTCCGGCAAACCGACTGAAGCGGGCGAGTTCGACCTGACGATTTCGGCCAGCAACGGTGCAGTCGAGCTTTCAGAGGAGTTCACGCTGGTTGTCAAGGGAGTAACGCCGAAGATCAAAGGCTCGTTCAAGAAGGGCACTGAAGGCGAACCGTACAAGTCGGTATTAAAAGCGACGGGTGTAACGCCTCTGACATGGTACTTCGAGGATTTGCCTGACGGTTTGGATTACACGACCAACGAAACGGGCGAGGAATGCACAATCACCGGGACACCTGAGGGAGCGTTCAACAGCAAGATTCAGGTAACAGTCGAGAACGGTTCAGGCGATGACCAGACGGCCGGCAAAGGAATAAAGATGACCATCAAGGCCGTGAAGCCCAAAATCACGACAGCGGTCGAAGATATTCCTGACGGTACTGTAGGTAAAAGGTACTCGTACCAGCTCAAGTTCTCACCGGCGACTGCTGAAGTTTTGTGGTCATACACGGGTGATATGCCTGAGGGTCTTAGGCTTGACGAGGACTCAGGGGTCATTGAGGGAGTGCCCGAAGAAGCTGGGACTAACTTCAAGATCACAGTGAAAGTCGAGAACGTGAACAAAGCCTCCTACAAGAGCACGCGTGTGTTCTACATCACGATAAATCCTGCCGAACCAGCTACGGACAAACCGGAAGAGCCTGAAGAGCCGGAAGCTCCTGAGTTCGTGAACGGTGTGGCCTATCATGAGCGCGGTGAACTCACGGCGGAAACTCTCGCAGTAATCGCCGGCAATGATGAGGTGATTGCGGCTGTGCTCCCGGCATTGGAAGTCGAAGAAGCTGGGTTGTACGAGTTCACTGTCTCGCTCGATGTGAACGCACCTGTGGACGGACTGCTCGTGTGGCATTCGTTCCCGAACGGCGAGGACGATGAGAACGACGCGGAAAATGCGGTGTTCCTCGACGAAGAGGGTGAAACCGTCGAGAGAGTGCCGGAGGCTTACTCAGTAACGGTCTCGGCATGGCTTGAACCGGGCATCATCTACGAGCCGATCATCGCGGTTAGAATTAAGGACTAGCAGTAACAGAAAACACTGACGGCCTCGCTAAACGGGGTCGTCTTTTTTTTGCGGCAAGGACATTAACAGCTCAAATGCCCGTAAAAAGTCTCATGGCCGAATATGTGCTTCAGAAAATGATGTTTGTATGTCAGCTTTGAGAAATGAGTGTCTCTTTCTACTGCCTGAAAAGTTTCGAGACTCCACTTTTTGTTCAAGAGGCTTTCAAGTTTGTATAGATCACAATCCACCATAGGCACAGAATCTAAAATGTCTCTGCATTCAGGAAGCTCCGTGTAAGCGATATAAATAGCGTAATCAATCAGGAAGTAATCAATCATGCAAGTTTGAGTTTTCCAGTATTCCAGAAAGAAATTCAGTACGAACTTGCACAAGAGATTTCCCTTCTTGGAGGCGTGCAGAAAATTCGTCCACCTGTTCTTGACGAAGTTGTAATTTCTCTGAGGGAACGGCCGCCTCACAGTGTAATAATCAAGCTCAAAGATTTCTTCCGGGATTCCGCCTGTAACAAAAATCGTCGCATCAAGCCAAAGCCCACCGTATTCGTACAGCAGATAGAATCTCACAATGTCCGAGAAATGAGTGAGTGTTATAGCTCCTGAGTTTACTTTCTCAAGAATATAATCCGGCAGCTTTATGTAATCACTGTAGTTGTCCTTAGTAATGATCTTCAGAGTATGAGTACCCTTGTAACGGTTAAAGCTGGAAAAGCACATCTTCACGACTTCCGGCAAATTCTCTTCGCCCTGCCACCACATAGTCCAGATTACTCCGGAATTTTCAGACTGGTTCGATGTTTCTGACTTATAGCCAGAGATGAAATCGCTGTAATTCTCTTTGAGGTAATCCAAGACACGCCTGTGCTTCAACGGAGCCGCACGTTTGAACCTTGATGCTGCCGCCGCACTCCATGCAATTCCCGAGCCAAAAATTCTATAAAGCTCTATGAAACGTGAAATCTTCATTTATTACTGAACAGTGTATCGAAATCAACTCTCTCGAAAACTTCAAGTTTACCGCCCCTCGTAGCATTCAAGATTCTGACGCCGTGTTCATCAGCGTAATGTCTGGCAGTGATAAAAGCATCCGTAGCAAAATCCAACGGGAAAACTACAGCTTCCTCATCTTTCTGACCATTGCCCCAGAAATCATCGGTCTGGTAATCTTGAAAGTGGTTCTTGATTTTATTGTTGATTATCATCTTTCCGTCCTTTGTCTGTTCTCTTGCGAATGAGTGATCCACTCCCAGCAGAATTATCTCCTTGAAGCCCATGTATACAGCGCGTTGGAGGCTGACATAAGTAACAGTGCCGCCGTCATATACACATTTAGAAATGTCGTCAGAAAAGTACTCCCCCCGTTTTGGTTCTATGAGGCGCAACAAGATAGCTTCATCAATGTTATAGATTCTTCCTGACGCACTCATAGCTACGATTTTCAGTTCTGTTTTGACAGCTGAGATTTTCTCACGGGTCTTCTTGATCTCCTGAAAGTCATGGACGGTATAGATCGTAGGCCGCCACTCAGTGTTTGGGAACAAGTTATAGATGCTGTTTGAAGCTATTGATATTTCGCCGAACTCCTTAAGTTTCTCAAGGTCTTTTATCGTGAGACTCGGCCCGTTCCCAATTATGAAACATCGCTGACCGTCGTAAAAGTTCTTGTATTTCTGTATAGCAACCTTCCCGCTCTTGAAACGGTTCACATTCAAGATGCGCTTAACTCCCTTTTCAATCGTTCTGCTGAAGCCTCTGATGATGGGGTAGAGGCGGCTTTCTCGGTATTGATTTCTCAGTTTATACATTGCGTGTTAAAATCTCCAAATATTATTTTGCACATTATATAACTTTTTGGAGTGTAATCTATCTTGAAAATTCTTCACATTGTCCCTGAATTTGAGGAAGGCGGCGTTGAACGTTACGTACTCGAACTATGCCATGAACAGATCGCTGCCGGCCATGATATTACGCTTGCAACTGCCGGAGGAAAGCTCGAAAACTTCCTGCCCAAAGACGTAAGAGTCCTTCATCTTCCTGTACACCGAAAGAATCTTTTCACCGGGCTTTACTGCACGAAACGCCTCGCATCTTCGGGGAAATGGGACATAATACACGCGCATTCACGAGTCCCGGCATTCATTGCATGGGCTTTATCATCGCTCACAAAAACACGCTGGCTCATGACAGCACACGCGCCTTACTCATTGAACTTGGGGATATGGCCGCTGAAACGAGCGCACGGTGTAATATGCGTCTCCGAGTCCGTCCGAAAACACCTTCAGGATTACCTTCCTCCTCTGAACGTAACCATACCCAATGGAATATGGAAGCCGTCAGCAAAATGGGAGGGCAAATATTTCCCGGACAACAGAAAATTTCTCTACATCGGATACCTCGCTAAGAGAAAGGGGCTTGACATCGCTTTGAAGGCTCTGGGGCTTCTGAAAAATTACGAATGGACGCTTGACATACTCGGCGATGGATCTCAGAGGCCTGAACTTGAAGCACTGGTGAACGAGCTGGGCATATCCGAGCGCGTGAAGTTCTACGGTTTTCGTGATGATGCTGAAATTTTCATGAGCAGGGCTGCGTGTCTTCTCTTCCCGTCATATCAGGAGGGACTTCCTTTGACGGTGAACGAGGCTCTTGCTGTCGGGATTCCTGTAATCGCGTCTGACATTGAACCTTTGAGGCCGCTTTCGTCAGGAGCATTAGTGCCGCCCGGAGATGTTGAGGCTTGGACTGAGGCAATAAGGCGGGTCATTAACGGCGGAAGTGCAAGCCCTTTATCGTCCGAGAGCCTCACAACGTTTGCGGAGACAGCGGAGAAGACTGAAGAATTTTACGGGAGGGTGCTGAGGGGTGAAGGTACTTCATTACGTTGATGCTGAAAGTATATCGTGGTCATTGCCGTACATCGAACACATAAAGTCTCTGGAGAAGTTCGGGATTGAGCAGGCTCTCTTGTGCAGGCCAGGCGGTGATATTGAGCGCGGTGCAAGAGAGAACGGTATACCTGTCTTCACTTGGAAGCCTCTGATGTCAGGAATGCCGTTATTGTCTCCAGGTTTTGTGAAGCTCATTCGTGAAATAGGACCTGACATAATTCACACGAGACTTTCATCAGCGGCGGGGATTGCCGGATTCTGGAGGAAGCATCACGGTGTTCCAGTAGTATCGACTTTCGACAAGCCAGCGAAGGCAAAATATTACACACGTTCTTCACGCTGTATATCGTGCGCTGAATGGCTGAGGGATTACATGGTGAACACTCAGGGAATGGATCCGGCTATGATTGACGTTGTTCATAATCCTGTCAATGCCGCAAGATTTTCGAGGGACATGGCCATACGAAATGACTTCAGGAAATCTCTGGGGTTTTCTGAGAACGACATACTTTTCTCAGGAATGGGGATATACATAAAGCGCAAGGGCTTCGATGTTCTCATCAAGGCGTTCGCTCAGGTATGCAGTGAATACGACGGTCATGAAACTCTGAGGCTCGCACTTATAGGGGCTGAAGGCGAGAAGGGTATGCGTGAAAGTTACGCCAGACTTGCCAGTGAGCTTGGTGTGAGCGTGATAATGCCGGATTCTTTCGTTCACGATGTCAGGGCATGGCTTTGGGCAAGCGATATATTCGTGATGCCTTCACGGGAAGAAGGGTTCAGCATTGCGCTTCTTGAGGGGCTTTCATCTGGGCTTCCTGCTGTTGTGTCGGACATTGAGCCTTTCACCGAGATCATAAGAACCGAGAGGAACAACGGCCTGATCGCAAAGAAAGATGACCCTGAGAGTTTCGCCCTTGCAATGCTGAAGATGCTTAGAGCCGGAAGTGAAGGTCGAAAGGATATTTCAGCCAATTCACTTGCCGTGATAAGGAAGTATTTCTCGCCAGAAAATGCCGCAGAGAAAACCATTGCCGTATATGAGCGTGTACTGAAAGATTCACTCTAACTGTGATGAAGTATCCAGTCCGCCGCGCGCTTGGCCTCGTTGAAATCCTGACCGTGCTTCTGCTCGTATGCCTCGAAGAATTTCGGGAAGTAGAAATCCGTCCCAAAGTCCTCAATCAGCCCTCTCTGCGCAAACTCCGCGAACATGTCATCGAACCTTCTAGCTCCGTAGCCCAGCATGTGCTTGATTTGCCCGGTCGTTCTGGGGAGACGTATCAGTCCGACCTTGAAGCCCGCTGTTACAGCCTCAGAGACCATTGATACGGAGTCCTCAGTAACAAGAACATGCGTCGCAGCTCCAAGTATCGCAGTGATCGAGTTCTGGTTGGGTGTCCGCGAGTAAAGGAACATATATTCGAGGTTAGGATTTCCCGCAAATATTTCCTCGACAGTTTCCTCAACACCCTCGCCGGTCCTTCGTGATGTCGTGATGAGGAACTTTGCATCGCGTATGTCTCTAAGCTGGGTGAGAATGTCCTTAGCCCAGCGCGAATTTATGCGGTAATTTGCGTCGCTTCCGCCGATAAGTATTGCTACGACCTTGTGGCCTTCGAGGTCTTTCCCCGCGAAATAATGCGAGGCTATATCCTTCAATGAGGGCGCGTAAATGTGATTTGGTGCGCCTAGCGTCGTGATTACGTTTCCTGATTTCAGGTCGGGTTTGTCGTGCTTTGGGACTATCGCATAGTTGAAGGATTTTGTTCCGAGTACTGACGGTGTCATAAGGACGGCGCATTTGTTGTGAGTTGCTTTTGCGAGGGCTAGGCAGAACGGTGCGGCTTTGCTTCCCGCTGAAATGAATAACGTTGTGCCCTCCTCGTACTTGTTGTAGCGTACCCCGAAAGACTTCAGCCATTCCCGCGAGAATGAGCCTCCGTGAACTTCGAGGCCTCGAACAAAAAGTTTCAGCTTCAAAACGCGGTCGAATATCGACATGTGCGGTATTGTTACTGTTGAAGGGTCTAATGACGTTCCAGAAAGCCTCTCCATCCATTCGGCAACTCCTAATGACTGGTGATAATGCCCTCTTATACCGTCGCTGATTATTACCGTCCTTCTAAATTTCGGCATTCATTAACTTCCTCACTCTCACTAAATCTTCCGGCGTGTCTACTCCTATGCTTTGCCCCTTGCTCCCCGTAACGCCGACCTTTATCCTGTAACCATGCTCCAATATTCTAAGCTGCTCAAGAGACTCGGCCATGCTCAGTGGAGTATCGCTGAGACCGATGTACTTCCTCAGAAATTCCGCGCTGTAACCGTATATCCCTATGTGCTGATAGACCGGGAGGCTCGACTCGTTGCGCTTGTACGGTATCAATGAGCGTGAGAAGTACAAAGCATATCCCTCAAGAGTCATTACGACTTTCACAATATTAGGGTCGGCGAAATTTTCTGACATCTCGCGGCATAGTGTAGCACAATAATTCTCACGTAAAAGCCCCGCGACCTCATCAATCATAACAGGGTCAAGCAAAGGTTCATCGCCCTGAATGTTTATCACCGCATCAAAACCACCGCCGTAAATCCTGAGTGCCTCCTCGCATCTTGCCGTGCCGTTGGGAAGATTGCCATCAGTCATTACAGCATGGTAGCCAGCGTTCACGACACAATCATATATCCTGTTGTCATCAGTCGCAACAACGAGGCCGCTGAGAGATGTTGACATTATGGCACGTTCATAGACGCGGAGAATCATGGGCTTTCCGAGAATGTCAGCGAGGGGCTTTCCGGGAAACCTTGACGACGAATAACGCGCCGGAATTATTCCGAGTATTTTCATGCTATACCAGCTTTCAAGAGTTCGTGTATGTGTACTATTCCTACTGGACGGCCATCTTCAACCGCAATCAATACGCTGATTTCGTTGCTCTCCATTTTCCGCACAGCCTCAGCAGCGAGTGAGTCGGGGCTAATGGTCTTGGGCTTGCGCGTCATTGCGTCCTCGATCTTGGTCGTGAATGCGTCATTCCCAGAACGTTCCATGAGGCGACGCAAATCACCGTCCGTGAATATCCCCGTAAGTTTACCACCATCGTCGAGAACGCACGTAGCACCGTAGCCCTTCCCTGTAATCACGAAGAGTGCCTCCTTAACGGTAACGCCCTCGCGGACAACAGGGAGGCTATCACCTTTTCCCATAACGTCGCGGACTCTTGTCAGCAATTTACGTCCGAGACTTCCGCCCGGGTGGAAAAGCGCGAAATCCTCACGCCTAAGTCCCCGAAGTATCGTAACCATTACGGCAATGGCATCACCGAGTACAAGCTCAAGCGTCGTGCTGCTCATTGGGGCAAGGTGCAAGGGATCTCCCTCGTCATCAACGTGAGCGTTAATCACTATGTCGGCATTCTCGGCGAGAGGCGATGACATTGAACCCGTAACAGCAATCATCTTTGCGCCCGTTCTCCTGAAGTGCGGAAGCAACGCTACAATCTCAGACGATGCGCCGCTGTTGCTAATGAAAAGCCCTATATCCTCGCGCCTGACCATTCCCAGATCACCGTGTGAGGCTTCGGCAGCATGAAGGAAGAATGACGGTGTTCCGAGCGATGCAAGAGTCGCGGAAATTTTGCGCCCAACATGGCCGGACTTCCCAAGACCAACAACTACAACTCGCCCCTGACACACGTAAATCTCACGGGCAGCCTTGACGGTTTCGAGACCTAAATTTTCGGCTGACCTGATAATTTCGCCTGCCTCTTTCAACATCAATTCCTTTGCTGACTTTAGTAACTCCTCGTCCGTGTGAAGCATCAGATTATTGCCTCATTGAGAATTACAGCTTTGTAGAGAGCTTTCACAGCGTCCTCGTAATCGCGGTCGTAAACTCCGAGTATCATGTTCAGTTTGTCAGACCCCTGCTCTATCATCTGCACTTTTATTTCGGCCATCGAAAGCGCATTGAGTATTTTGCTGAATATTCCTTTGACCGTTCCCATTCCCTCGCCGATTATTGCGATTAAGGAGAGACCTTTCTCAACTGTTATCGAATCGGGAGCTATTTCCCTCTTTATCTCGGAGATTATTTCCTCTCGTCGAAGCTCGAACATCGGAGTCTTCAGGACTACCGACATCTGATGTATTCCTGAGAGATAATGCTGACAGGCTATGTGATGTTTGGCGAATAACCCGAAGAGTTTTCCCCCGAAGTCGTAAATCTTGTTCATTCCGTACTTCTGGATATGAATAACGTTGAAATTCTTTCGTCCAGCGATACAGGATACTACGTCGCGCATGGCATTGTGAGGAAGTTTCGGGCTTATCATCATTGCTTCGTCATTCGAGACATGTATTCCCGAAATCATCATAGGTATTCCCGCTTCCTGAAGCATGAAAACAACGTCGTCCGTAACCAAATCCATGCCCATGTAATTCAGTTCGAGAGCCTCATTGTACGTTATGTTCTGTATGAGTTCAGCGTCAGGGATTACGGAGGGGTCGGCACTGAATATCTTTGCGTCCTCGCTCCATTTCTCGAAAATATCAGCCTTCACCGAACACGCTACCATTGCTCCGGCAGTATCACAATCACCGCGCCTGAAAGTCTTTATTTTCCCGTCAGGCAATGAGCCGTAGAAGCTCGGTATTACTGCCCGATCGTAATCTTTGAGAACTTCGCCCGCAATCTTGAATGTCTTTGTCTTGTCGGGAGTCCCTTCCTTGTTGAAGAACAATATTTCCTGAGCGTCAACGAATGGCCAATCCAAGAACTTTGCGAAGATTTTTGCCATGATGTACTCTCCGCGACTTCCAATGTAGTCCAAGTTCATGCCGAACTCGAGACTTTTTCGCAGAGCAGACATTTCCGCGCCAACATCGAAATCGATTCCAAGTCCGCTGACTATCTCGCTGTAACGTTCTGAGATTTTTGCAAGCATTTCATCGCAGTTTTCGTGATTGCTGAAACCTGAATGGCATATATAGAGCAAATCAGTGATACCCAGAGCATTAGGGGAAGGACCCGGAGCTGACACAATAACATAGCGTCTGTCAGGGTTAGACCGTATAATCTCGGCGGATTTCTTGACTTCGTTTGAATTTAAGGCTGCGTTTCCGCCGAATCTTGAGACTATCAGGTTACTCACTATCATCACCAGCTTTCCTTACATTATTGTTTAAGAAGACAGCTATTTTAATTCATCAGAGAAGCCCTTGCGGACGTTATGTATTGCAAGAACTTCATCAAGGAATCTCCCCATCTGGTCAAGAGGAATCATGTTAGGCCCATCGCTCAGAGCCTCTTTAGGGTTAGGGTGAGTCTCGGCAAAAATTGCGTCAATCCCAACCCCAGCAGCAGCCCTCGCCAACGGGAAAGCGAGCCTGTAATCCCCGCCGCTTGCGCCGCCAAGTCCGCCCGGCCTCTGGACACTGTGAGTGGCGTCAAATACGACCGGATACCCCATCTCACGCATCGTAATAAGCCCCGTCATGTCGACTACAAGGCGGTGATAACCCATCATTGTGCCGCGCTCGCAGAACATGATGTTGTCATTTCCGGCTTCACGGCATTTTGCGGCGACATATGTCATGTCTTCGGGCGCGAGGAACTGGGCTTTCTTAATGTTGATGATACGCCCTGTTTTTGCGGCGGCAACGAGGAGGTCAGTCTGTCGGCAAAGGAACGCAGGAATCTGTATGATGTCGACAACTTCCCCTGCCGGTGCTGCCTGAAAACTCTCGTGAATGTCCGTGAGAACAGGAACTCCGGCCATGCTCTTGATCTCGGCGAGCTGTTCAAGTCCCTTTTCGAGTCCCGGCCCTCTCCATGCGTGAACTGATGTCCTGTTAGCCTTGTCGAATGAAGCCTTGAAGATGTAGAGCAATCCGCGCTCATCACAGAGTCGTTTCATGGATTTTGCGACTCTTAGGCCAAGTTCTGGGGATTCGAGGGAACAGGGCCCCGCAATTACAGCGAGGCTCCCATCACCGATAAATTTGCCGTTAATGTAGTAACGTTTTACCAATGTTATGCTTTCCCGTCTGAACCGAAGAGCCTGATTTTCTCCCTGACAGTCTCCTTGATTGCCTCAAATCCGGGCGCGAGGAGTTTGCGGGGGTCATAGCCCTTGCCCTGATTGTCTTTGCCTTCCTCGATGTACTTGCGTGTTGCGGCGGCAAATGAGAGCTGGCACTCAGTGTTTACGTTGACCTTTGAGACACCGAGAGTGATAGCTTTCTTGACCATCTCATCGGGGATTCCTGAGCCACCGTGAAGGACGAGGGGCATCAATCCTGTCTTCTCCTGAACCTTTGCGAGAGTCTCGAATGAGAGTCCCTTCCAGTTTGCGGGATACTTTCCGTGAATGTTGCCGATACCAGCCGCGAGCATGTCAACGCCGAGATCAGCAATCCTCTTGCACTCGTCGGGGTCAGCGCACTCGCCCATTCCGACAACTCCGTCCTCTTCTCCGCCGATTGCGCCGACTTCAGCCTCAATCGTCATTCCGAGCATATGAGCAGCGTGGGTAAGTTCGACGGTCTTTGCGACGTTCTCGTCGATGGGGAAATGTGAGCCGTCAAACATGATTGACGTGAATCCGGCCTTGATGCACTTGTACGCGCCCTCATACGTGCCGTGATCAAGGTGCGTGCAGACGGGGACGGTGATTCCGAACTCTTTGTCCATTGCTTCGACCATCGCCTGAACGGTTCTGAAGCCGCCCATGTACTTCCCTGCGCCCTCAGAGACTCCGAGGATTACGGGTGATTTGAGTTCTTCGGCGACCTGAAGGACTGCCTTTGTCCACTCGAGGTTGTTGATGTTGAGCTGACCGACCGCGTAATGACCGGCTTTTGCTTTTGTGAGCATTTCTTTTGCGTTTACTAACATTTTGGATTTACCCTCCTGTGAAATTATGGATTGTGATAATTATATAGCATTTCGCTGAATTAACAGGCGTGAATTGCTGAATAATCGGCGCAAAAAAATCCCTCCCGACTCATCATCAGGA
>JAFRSL010000062.1 GCA_017427625.1 Synergistaceae bacterium
ATCTGTGTACTAGTCCTTTTGCGGTTATCAGGATTTCGGTTCTGTGTACTGAGATTCGACCGAATATGCAGACAGGCAGTCCGGCCAATTAAGACGGCTGGAAGCACTCGACTTCAGTCAAGTGAGGCTTCACTATCCTGTACTCCGTAACGTCCCATGTCAGGGAGTTTGTGTGCGAGAAGCCGCCGCCTACTTCGGCAGATGCCCCGTCCTTGCTGACACCTACCTTGCCGTTCACTTCCCATGTTGTGCTGTCGGAGTAAGTTTTTGACTGGTTGAGATTGGAGGGAGTGTTCCTGATCAGCGCGACATCGTTAATGCCCATGTTGCCGTCATCAATATGCTGCTCAACCCCGAAGTCCCTCGTGTATCCCCAAAGGCAATGGCGTTTCCAGTCGTCTTTTTCCACGAAGAAGGCGACAAATTGGGGAACTGTTCTGTTTTCGCTCGTTACAATGTAATAATCTTTGCCGCTTGCGAAGGAGTGAGCCGCATATATCGTGTAGCTGACCGTATTTGTCCTGCTTACTGTGTAATTGCCGCCCCCGAAATTCACCAAGTTGACAGTGTGATTGTACGTGTAATCGAACGTCCGGGTCTGAGCGTCTGCTATGGCTGACAGCTCCTGATTCGCGGCGACTATCTGTGCGGCTGAGGCTTGGTTTCTCAGTGCCTTTACGCCCATTTCCCCCATCCACTGAAGGAATCTCACCCAGCGTTCAATTTGCAGTTCGCGCATCGAGAATGGCTCAGGGATAACTTCGTTCTCCTCCTGCTGTCCGTCATTACTCTGCGGCAGATTCTCATCGGTCGAATCCTCTTCAGGGCTTTCGTCCGGTACGATCTCATCATTGGACGATAGATCTCCGAATTTCGGCACAACGTAGGTGAAAAGGTTTCTGAGTCCGTCCACCCTCTGGCATGACAGCCCGTAAGCCTCAAGTATCCCGCTATCACCGAAAGCATCAGCATCTTCCTCAGGGAGTCCCAAGTCCGCCCGCACAGTGTTGACGAGTTCCAAGTCAGTATTCAGGAGGACGATAACATCTCCGCTGTTGTAATGCGCCAAGATTTCTGCGGCATTGTAGGGTACTTCCGGGTTGTCTTCATCATGGAAGACCGAGTCAACCATGTCGTAATACTTCATGACAGTTACTGAACCGTTGGATTTCTTTTCGACAGTCTCCATACGTACAGTAAGCAGTAAGAAAATATCGCCAGAGTTGAGCCTGTTTACAACTTCCTGCGCGGCCTCCTTATCCTGCCAGACATTACTCATTGTCAGGCTGGAATCGTCAGCCCCCCCCCCCGTAGTGGAAGAACTGCTTCCACCGCAGCCGCCAAGACTGATGACCGCGAACAACATCGCCGCTAACATCAGCAGAATGTGAACACTTCTTTGCTTCATTGTGAAGCTCCTTTCGTTTGAATTTTTGGCACAGGTATTTTACCACCACCGCCTCATTCGCCGTCAAGAATTTGCTCGTGTACGTATTTCATCTCGTCTTCCCTGTTTGAAATCTTCCCGTCGATTATCGCCAGCTTTATGCTCGCAAGCGCATCACCGATTGCCTTTCCCTTCAATCCCATAGCCTGAAGGTCTTTGCCAGTTAGTTCACCCTTGTAGCTCATCCACAGCTCCACATGCTCAACGATGAGCCTCCTCGACGCGGGGGACTTCAGACACGTTATCCAGTAGAGGAGCGGAACAGGGCCGTAATCTTTGAAGAACATGTAGGCTTCGGAGTTTGGGGCATTCTTTCGGGACGAGCAGAATTTTTCGACGTTCGGCCACTGAAGGAAGCATTTTGTGAGGTTGTCGCGCTCGTTTGGATTGAGGCTCATTCTGTCCATTGCTGAGAATTTGATCTCTGGCTTTGAGTCTGAGAGTACGACCGCCATCTTCACGATCCATTCCATTCCCTTGAAGTCGACACCGTGAAGCTTCATCTGGTGGAGGTAGTGCGACATTACCCGCAAGCGTTTCACAGCGTCGTCGGTAACTTTTACGCCCGGGAACAATGCTTCCCATACTCCAAGCTCCTGCATTCTCTTGACGATGTTTCGGAAGCCGTTCTCCTTTGCGTCTGCCTCAAGCTCTGCCCTGATTCTTGTTGTCGAAAGTAATTCGAGCAATCCGCCTCTCACCGCGCTCTTGAGAAGCCTCATAGTGTTGTCCTCGAAGCGCATGTATAGCCTCTGTTCAAGACGTATGCCTCTAAGGACTCTCGAAGGGTCTTCAACGAAGCTGAGGTTGTGGAGAACTTTCAGAAGTTTGTCCTTGAGGTCAGCGCGTCCGCCGTAATTGTCGGTGAGTGTCCCCCAGTCGTCTTCGCTTAGTGAAATTGACATTGCATTAACGGTGAAATCTCGTCGTCCCAAATCCTGACGCAATGAGCTGTTCTGAACCGTCGGAGTCGCAGCAGCGTACTCGTAAAATTCCCGCCTCGCTGTCGCAACGTCAACCTTCTCACCGTCGGGGAATGTGATTGTCCCGGTTTTGTAGCGTCCGTGAAGTGTGGACTTGCAGCCCGGTTCGTCCCACGACATAACGAGCTTCTCAGCGTCGCCCTCAACAGAAATGTCGATGTCAGTGTTCTTAACGCCCATTAGA
>JAFRSL010000063.1 GCA_017427625.1 Synergistaceae bacterium
AAAGCACGTGAACGGAGCAGTGAAGTTTTGAAAGTATCTGCGCGATATACGAGCCAGAGATGCCCTAAATGCGGCTCTATCAGCAAAGAAAATCGTCATCACCATACGCATGAATATATTTGTAAGTGTGGTTACCGCTCAAATGATGATAGAATTGGCGCAATGAATATACAAGTTTTAGGTACGCTGTGGATAAGCGGCGAAGAACGACCGCACTTTGAAAAAGTAACAGCTTGCGAGTAATACTTGTGAGCTAAACGGGCGAAAGTCAGCCGTCCGATGATGTCTGACCTACGAGGGAGCTTAGGCATTTGAACCTCGCTAATCGTAAAGACGATTTATGGTATGGACAAGCCCGCGATTTCAGTCGTGGGCAGTTGACTCAATACCCTTGTTTTTGAAAGTATCAATCAGAAAATTTTTATTATACCGGCAAAGCATAAAAGAAGCGGAACTACGGCTGTCCGTGAAGGGCGAATGCGTGTGTCTCTGAGAGTGCAGTGTTTCTTAGAGGTGTTGCACCGTAATTCCGTGAAAAAGATAATACACCCGCAAAATCCACTATTACAGATTTTGTGTTCTATTTAGTATAATTCGCGGTATATTTTGATTATTCGGGAAGTGTAATACAAATGTACGAAATAGCACTTTGCGAGGATAATCCAATAGATGAAGCGGAAATTCTTAATATCCTCGACGACTACGAAGAACACGCTAGTGAAGATTTCAGGGTGAAATGCTTTCGAGACGCTGAAAATCTCACTCTCTCTATATTGTCAGGCGGCTATAGACCTGATATTATCCTCACAGAGATAGTTCTTCCCGGAATGTCAGGCACTGAGGCCGTAAGGAAGATTAGTGAAGAAAATTTTTCCTGCAGCGTAATATTCATCACTTCACCTTGTGACTGTCATGACTATGCTCTTGAGGCTTGGCTTCTTAAAGCTAGGCAGTACCTCATAAAACCGCTGACGTACCATAAAGTTTTTGATGCCCTCAACGATATTCTTCCGCAAAGGGATTACCTTGTCATCAGGCACAAAAGGTGCTTACGTAAAATCCCGTTCAGCGATATTCTATACTGTGAGACGAGAGGAAAGTTTCAGGCAGTAATCACACGTTCCGAAGAAATTTTAGTTAGAATGACTGCTCATAATATGAAGAGAAAATTTTTCGTTGCCCCAAGCAACTGCAACTTTACTGATTTAGGTCTGACATATTTACTTAATCTTGATAATGTCAACATGCTCATTGATGGAAAGGTCGTATTTGACGGCGGGAAAGAGCTAATTCTTTCGCGGAGAAGATTTCAGAAAGTCAGCCACGAACTTATCGGAATGTCGGCAAAAAATAACCTCCCCCGCGATTGAGGGAGGCTCATTCTTAGTCATCGAGTTTGAACTTGAGAATTTCGCCTGTTACAGCATCAACGTCGATGTCGTACTCCTGACCGCCAGCAACAGCCTCAAGCGACCACACAGGCCGGAAGTCGTCCCTGCTCCTGTAATAGTCGTCTTCGTCCTCAAGGTCAACGTCCTTAACGCGGGCATCTTTTGAGCCGGCACGTTCACGGGCAATCCTCACAGCTTCTTCCTCTGTGATGAGAGTGATCCCCCGCCTCGACGCTTCCTCACGAACGTAACGCTCCTCGCGCCTGTCCGCAAACGAAACTCCTGCCATTAACGCAACAATGAGCAACGCGCATACTAACTTCTTCATGCTAATACACAAACTCCTTTTCGTACTCAGGATTCGAGTCAGGGTAGTCGGTGCGGTTGTGAGTACCTCTGCTCTCCTTGCGGTTGAGAGCAGCCTTAGCGATGAGGTGGACTGCAAGAGCCGTCTGCTGAGTCATGTCGTCCTTCGCGGTCTCAGGGTCAGCAAGAATATCATGCGTTGCTTTCAATGCAGCTTCAAGGTCCGTACCGTTCCTGTAAACACCAAGCGCATGGCCGGCAATCTTCCGTAACTCGTCGAGGTATTTCGCTCTTACGGAATCATCGCGGTGATAAGTTACCGGGCATTCTGAGATTTCGCGGTCAAGCTCGCCCGTCCTCATTATGCCCTCAGCGCAGAGAAGTCCCGACATCGTTGCCTGACTTGCCGCGTTACCTGCGCACCTGCAAGCACCGTGAATTCCTCCGCAAGCCTCGCCGATCGCGTAAAGTCCCGGAACATCGGACTCATAGTTTCGGTCAACCCTAATCCCTCCGCTGAAACTGTGAGGCATTGGGCCGACTTCAAGGAGTTCCTTCTTTGGATCACAGCCGCTCTGCATTAACCTGTTGTAGAACCACGGGTAAGCCTTGAGTGTGTTCACGTCAATATGACGGAGGTCTACCCATATTCCGCCGTGTGGGTTGCCTTTGCCTTTTGCGACCTGCTTCCATATTTCATGGTTAATCAGAGACTTCGGCGCACCTGCCTCACCCTGTGGACGTACTTCGAGAAGGAAGCGTTCACCGTCGGAATTGAGAAGGTATCCTCCCTCGCCGAGCATAGCCGTCGGGCATGGTTCACCGACAGCACCGGCAGGGCTCATCATAACCATTGGCTCGAACTCTATGAACTCAATATCAACGAGATTAGCTCCAGCATTCTTGGCCATTCCGAGAGTGTTGCCCTTAACATCATCGGGGTACGTCGATGTTCCGAGAAGATTGCCGACACCGCCCCAAGATGCTACGACAACGGGCGCGTAAACGTTGTAGGGTTCGCCGCCGTTCTCAATGACCGTGAAGCCGTCAATCTTACCGTCAGCACTCTTCAAGAGGTCGACAACTACGCAATGACGGTGAAATTCTATTCCGGCCTCCTCAAGACGTTTCAACATTACCTTCTCGATCTCAACGCCGATTAGGTTCGTCGTCTGGCAAAGCGAACGAGGGTATGTGTGTCCCGAAACGTGGCGCAGCTTTATGCTTCCGTCATCGTTGTGTGCAAACTCTACGCCCCATCTGCAGAGAAGCTCGTAGCCTCTGAGAGTGTTTGCGGCCATTTCGTTGACGAGTTCCTTGTTGCCGACGTTGTAGCCCGCCGCTAACATGTCCTTCGCGTACTGTTCGGGTGTGTCGCCGTAGGGATTTTCGGGCAAAACGAAATTTATCGCCGCTATGTAGGGTGTACCACCGAGACCGTTAGCGTAGATTGCGATGTCCTTAACGCCCTCTTCATGGAGACGAGCCGCCGTTGCCAGTGCCGCAAGCCCGCTTCCTGCTATTGCAACTTTGTGATGCCTGCTCATGCTGCAGCAGCTCCCTTCGCACCGCGTGAGTTGAGAATGAGTATCGCTACTCCGAGAACTGCGCCGACGATCGAGCTTATCATCTCAGGTGCAATGAGGCAGAGTGCCGCGCCAAAGAGAAGCGTCCTCTCAAACGCGCCCATGTTCTTCTTGTAGAACCCCGCGACCATTACAGCGAGGAAGTAAGTTCCAAGTGCAAGCTGTACTGTTGCGATTGCGATTTCAGCCCATGTACCCTTGAGGAGTAACGGAGGATTATAGACGAACACGAACGGAACAAGGAATCCAACCATTGCGAACGTAAAGCCCTTCATTCCCGTCTTCATGGCATCAGCACCAGCAATTCCCGCAGCCGTGTATGACGCAACGCAGACTGGAGGTGTTATCTGTGCCATTATTCCGTAGTAGAAGACGAACATGTTGGCGCAGAGTTTCGCGGTTGAAGCCTCAAGCCCCGTCTGCAAAAGTATCGGCTCAATGCACGGAACGAAGAGTATTACGCCTACGAGATATGCCGCAACAGTAGGAAGTGCCATTCCCAGAATCATGCAGCCCACCATAGCGATGCACATTGCAAGGAATAGGTAGCTCGTTCCAAGTGAGCGAATGAGGACTGAGAGGTTCGTTGCAAGCGAGGTCTGCTGAGTTACAACGTTGATGATTATTCCGCAGGCCGCTGTAGGGATAGCGATTGCCGCCGCCTGTTTCGCACCGTCAACACAGCAGTCCCAGAGCTGTTTGAGGTTGAGGGAATCGGGCTTGTTGACGAAGTAGTTGATGACGTCGCAGGCAATGCAGGCGAATATTCCGACCATACCCGCCCTCATAAGCGAGTATCCCCTGATGATCCACACAACCAGCAATATCGCAGGAATGAGAAGGTAAAGCCTCCCCATTATCGGACGGTCAACACGGATCGAAGCGTCTGCTGTGGAATCGAGGTTAGCGGCACGTTTGGCGGCTATCTTGTCGACAAGAACGAACACCGCGAAGTAGTACGCAACCGCAGGGATTATCGCGCTCGCGGCAATGGACATGTAATTAACGCCCAGCATCTCGGCCATGATGAACGCACCGACTCCCATGATTGGGGGCATAATCTGTCCGCCTGTTGAGGCAACTGCTTCGACTGCTCCGGCTTCTTCAGGCTCATAACCGATCTTCTTCATCATGGGGATGGTCATGACTCCTGTTGTTGCGACGTTTGCGACCGCTGAACCCGAAATCATGCCCATCAATCCGGACGAAAGAACAGCTGCTTTTGCCGGGCCGCCCGATGATTTGTTGGAGAGTTTCATTCCCATGTCAATGAGAAGCTGACCGCCTCCAATTGTCGAGAAGAACGCGCCGAATACGATGAAGTAGAACAGCGTGTTAGCACTCGTGAGCAACGGTGTACCGAATACGCCCGACTCAGTCATCGTCATTCCCGAAGTGAACTCCTCGATGAACTGGTCGAAAGGCTTCGCGTTCGTGTGAAGAATGCCCGGAAGGTACGGCGATACCCACGCGTAGATTATGAACGCCGTGATGAATCCCGCGAGTATTCCGCCGAGTGTCCTGTAGACCGCAACGAGAAGGAGGAGGATTGCGACTACCATTGTTGCGTGGTCAATCGTGAGTACCTCGTCAACACCGAGAACGTAGTCATTGAGGCGTGGGAACTGTGTCAGAACGTACCAGAGAAGGTAGCCTATGCCCGCAAACGCGAGGAGGTCTATCCAATTCCACCACGAACGCTTGTTGAGGAGCGCAGGTTCGGGGACTGTTCCAGATTCCTCAGCGGCTTTCTTGATTTTCTTGCGGTAATTGTAATCCGCAGGGAAGTATATGAATACCAGAGTCAGCGCGAAGATTAAGTGAATTGGACTCTGGAGCATGGGCGCGAACTGTTTGACGAGCGCAATGTACATCTGGAAAGCGAAGAATGCAACAGTAACGATTACTGCCGCGATTGTACGTAGACCCATAAAATTTTCATCTCCTTAATTCATGTAAGTACCGCCGTTGATATTGATGCTCTCGCCTGTGATGAAGCCCGACAAATCCGACGCTAGGAACATGGCCAAATCCGCGATGTCCTCCGGCTTTCCCAAGTGCCTCAACGGGATACCCTCAAGGACTTTCTGCCTGTATTCTGGTGTCCATTGAAGAGACATATCGGTTTCGATTGGGCCGGGACATATCGAGTTCACACGGATACCTGAGGACGCAAACTCGTTCGCAAGATTCCGTGTCATTGCGTCGAGACCTCCCTTCGAGGCTCCGTAACATAATGATGCGTTGGCGTGAGCAGTTTTTCCGGCGCGTGATGACATGTTGATGATGCTTCCTGAATGACGCTCAAGCATGAAAGGGATTACGGCTTTGCACGCATAGAAAGCCCCTGTGAGGTTTGTGCGGATAACTTTGTCCCATTCTTCAGGCTCAAGGTCAAGGAATTTCGTGCGCGTGTTGATACCGGCGTTGTTCACGAGAATGTCTATCTTGCCGAACGATGACATACATTTTTCCGCAAGCCTCCGAGAAGTCTCAACTTCCCCAATGTCTCCGGCCACATATTCACAGCCAAGTTCTTCGGCTAGGGGAGCTAATGACTTCTCCGATGTCCCGTGAATAACGAGGCCCGCCCCGTGAGCGGCAAAGGCAGTAGCAACCGCCCTTCCAATTCCACGAGACGAGCCTGTGATTATTGCCGACTTTCCTTCAAGAAGTCCCATTGCTTCCTATTTGAAGTCGTCGAACTCGTAGCCCATTTCCTGATAGTACTTCATTGCGCCGGGGTGAAGAGGTGCGCCGTTGAGTTCATGCTTTCCGGCGGTCTTTGGGTCAAACCACTTCAGCGAGGCCACTGCTGATGCTATGTCGTCCTTGTTCTCGCAGATTGCCTTTGTGAGAGCGTAGGCAACATCATCAGGCATTGAGGCGGGAACGATGACGTTCTGCTGTGAGCCCATCGTCTGAATGTCCGCTGTCTGGCCGTTCCATGTTCCTGCGGTCATCGTGAGAGGTGCATAGCCCATCTTGTTGAGGTTGGCGAGGGTCTCAGGGGCGAGCTGTACGAAGTGCATCTCGTGTGTGAGGCAGATCTCGGTCGTTGTTGACTGCCCTGCGTCGATGTGGTCGATCGTTGCATCGTAGAGGTCGTCCTGAATGCCTGATTTAATCGCGTCCGTTCCTGACTTCTCCCATGTTGCGAAAGTCATGAAGTCCTTGACGCTGATTCCGCAAGCCTCGATTACGCGCTCTGCAGTGAGTTCGCCGAGTGAACCGTTCTTCTTGGTGATGAGCTTGATGGGGACTTTCTTGGCGATGACTTCCTCAAGAGTCGTACAGCCTGACTTCTCGACAAATGCCTTCGTGAACATGATGTTTGCGAAAGCATGGCCGAGTCCTCCTGCGATGCTGCGAACGTCGGGGCAGTCTCCGAACTGGTAATCAGCTTTCTTCTGCTGATAGCTCCAGAGTGAGGGGCCTGCGTTTGCGACGATAAGGTCAGCACGCTTGCGCTGAATGAGGACGGGCGCGCCTACTCCGCCGGGGGAGTTGGTCGTGAGGTCGATCGTTGAGCCTGCGGGAAGTCCCTTGAGCATTGCTCCCTGAATCGCTGCTGAAACGGAATATGCTCCCGTTCCGACTTCCTGAGCCGCAAAGATGAGCTTCACGGGGTCTGTGAGTTCCGCGCTTGCCGCAAATGTGAAGCACAGAACCAATACTAACGCTACTGCTAACTTCTTCATGGTAGATACCTCCAATGAATTTATTTCTGCCGATGAATTTCTCACCGGTCATTACACACTTTCTTGATGACGGACGGCCATATTGCAACCGCGAAGAACACTGACACTAACGCATGAACGAACAGCCCGCCCCATTCAGTGATAAAAGGAGTCATGAAGCTCACGCAGTCTTTCCTCACAGTGAAATACAGCGCGTAATAAATTGCCAGACCGACGCAAGAGACTATCACGCCCTTAACGTTGAAGCCTGACGCACGGAATCTGACATACTTTCTCTCGACAAGCCGCCCGATAATCAGTCCAGCAATATTTCCGCCGTAAAGATATACATCGCCAATCTTGCCCGCGTAGTTCACGATGAGCTTGCCTTTTTCGTTCACGTCAGACGGGTAGGACTTCAGCGAGACATAGGCCAGTCCAGCAACTATTGCCGCGATTCCGAGAAACATGAACAGGTTTTCGCGCTCAGGGTGGGACATGATCACTGACACAGCATAAAGCACAATCACGCTCTCAATCAGTCCCGCAATGACATCCTGCGGTGTGTGAACGCCCAAGTAATTACGCGCGAACATGACGATCAGAATCATCACCGCGCAAACGCATGAGAACCACGCATATTTTCTCCGCGACAAGACCGCAAGACCCCCGAAAACTGAGGCCGCCGTAGACGTATGTCCGCTCGGAAATGAATAGCTTGACGGTTTACGCACCGCCGGAATGACTCTCGCATCTTTGACGAACGGGCGGTAGACGCATAATGTCATCTTGATGATTTCGTTGATGAAATCACTAACTTCCATCGACAGCATAAGGAGCATTCCCCCGCGCTTGCTAAGACACCAGTAAACGAACACCGGGACTAGTAGAAATCCCCCGTGAATGAAATCTGACAGCCATACCATGAACGGGGTCAGCATATTTCCGCTCGCCTCTCTGAGATTCTGCAGCCACAACAAATACTCAATGTCCATTACTCACGGCCTCCTGTAAACTTAATCACGCATGGCCAGGCTGCCACTGTCCAGAACGTCAACATGAATCCCATTACGAACCTTCCGCCCCTGACCGTGAACATTCCTTCAAGCACCTCGTACAGCAACTTATAATCTCCTGCGAATGTCGCCTGAATGAAGTACACGGGAATCAGCCCTATGACCGCGAGAATTACGCCCTTAACGTTGAAGCCCGTAACCTGAAACCTGATGAACTTCCTCTCAATTAGCCGTCCAAGAATCAATCCCGACATTATCCCAACGCCGTAGAACGTGTCGAACGTCATCTTGAAAGGGTCAACGATCAATTTCCCGTCAGCGTAATCCATCGGGTATGACTTCATGACCGTGTAAGCAATTCCGGCGATACAGAGCAATACCCCGGCGATAAGGTACTTGTTCTCATGCTCAGGGTGATTGATGATGACTGACGCAAGCCAAACTGCAGCGAGTCCAGCTAGAGTTCCGCAAATTACGTCCTGAGGAGTGTGAACACCAAGGTACATTCGCGCGAACGCAACGAGGACAATAACCAGCCCGCACAATGACACAGCAAATTTCGACCGCCTTCCCAAGACCGCAAGTCCTCCAAAGATTGGAGCTGACCACATCGTATGACCGCTCGGGAATGAGTAGCTTGACGGCCTGCTTCCGGCTGGAATTATTCGCGGGTCTTGTATCCATGGACGATAGACACAGGCAGCTACCTTCATGATAGCGTTGAAGAATCGGCTTATGCTGACTGAGATTATCAGGAACAGCCCTGCCTTCTTGCTTAAGCACCAGTAAATCACGAACGGCACCATCACCGGCCATATCATCAAGTCATGAGACAGCCACTTCATTGCCGGTGTCAGAATATTGTCTGTTGCCTCGCGGAAATCCTGAAGCCAGAGCAGAATCTCAATGTCCATTCTGTTACTTGCTTCCTCCTGCTAATCTGATTCCGTAATCCATAGCGTTCACGAGGCTGAGTTCGTTTGCTTCCCCGCTTCCCGCAATGTCATACGCCGTCCCATGATCCACACTCACGCGGATAATAGGAAGTCCTAATGTTACATTGATTCCCGCGACTGCCTCCCAGTGATGCTCGTCCTTATTATAGACGAAGCCCTTGACCTTCAGCGGGATATGGCCTTGATCGTGATACATGACAACTACAATGTTATACCAGCCTCCGAGTGCCTTGCTGAACACCGTATCGGGAGGAGTTGGCTTCTTGTCGGGAATGTTGATTCCTTCCTTGAGTGCCTCGTCAATAGCCGGCTGAATCTCGTCAATTTCCTCGCGCCCGAACATTCCATTTTCACCGCAATGTGGGTTGAGTCCTGCAACGCCGATTTTCGGATTGTCGATGCCGAGTGCCTTGCAGGTTTCGTTGCCGAGTCTGATGCAGTCGAGAACGCGCTCTTTCTTCACACGGTCGCAGGCCTCGCGCAATGATACGTGTGTTGAAACATGGATCACTCTCAGATTCTCGTGAGCCAACATCATCGCGTACTTCTTCGTCTTGGTCTCGTCCGCGTAAATCTCAGTGTGCCCTGAGTAATGATGTCCGGCCATGTTGATGGCTTCCTTGCTGATTGCGTTCGTGATTGTAGCGTCAACCTCGTGATTCAGTGCCATTCGGATTACTTTGACGACGTACTGATATGCCGCCTCGCCTCCCAATTTCGTGGGGCCGATGTTGAAGGGCTTGGGATTTTCGGGGTCTCCGTGAATGTCCGATGCTTTCACAATTCCCATGTCGAATACGTCAATAGTCCCGAACTCGAATTTCGCGTCTTTAACGTCATGCACAGGGTTGATTTTAACGTCAATCCCTGAGACTTTCTTTGCGACTTTTGCGGCGTACTCCATCACAGGAACATCACCGACAACCAGCGGCCTGCAACGATCATAAACTGACTTGTCCGCGAGAGCCTTTACTGTGATTTCAGGCCCGCTACCGAATGGGTCGCCCATGCTTATACCGAGAATAGGTTTGCTCATCTTCGCGCCTCCTTATAAATCTTACCCCCTCGCCACGTTGTGGCCCTCTCCCCCTTAACATGGGGCGTTGTTTTTTGCCTCTCCTGAGAAGTGGAGGTGTCATGAAATGACGGAGGGGTTATTCTCCTAGTGTAAACCGTTAGCCTTGCACTGCTCAAGCGTCTTCTTCAACGCTTCGAGACCTTCTGGAGTGATACTGCTGAACGGCCTCCTGCATGGCCCTACAGGGTCGCCCAAAAGTCCCGCCGCCATCTTCACGATTGTGTTCGGGTTACCGTACTTGAAGCAGTTTCGGAATATCCTGATGCTGTCCTGTACCTTCTTTGCGCGCTCAATGTCGCCCGCCTTGAATGCCTCGTAGATTTCAACCATCGTTCGCGGAAAAACGTTAGCACAGCCAGCAATTCCTCCCTTTCCGCCGAACATCATTGCAGGAAGTATGAGACTGTCATTCCCAGAGAGAACGCTGAAATCCTTTCCCGGAATATCCGACGTAAGCTCGATGTACTGCTTCATGTTGTCGAAGTTTCCGCTCGAATCCTTTGCGCCCAATACGTTCGGAATGTCCTTCGCCAAACGCGCAACAGTCGCAGGAGCCAAAGCGTTCCCCGTCCTTGCAGGAATGTTATAGAGTACGACAGGAATTTTTACCGCGCCCGCAACAGCCTTGTAGTGCGCGTAGAGTTCATCCTGTGATGCCGCCGCGAAATACGGCACTATAACCGACAGAATGTCCGCGCCGATTTCCTCAGCCTCTTTGCTGAGTGTTATCGTCTCCTTCGTCGTTGGGCAACCTGTTCCAGCATAGACAGGCACCCTCCCTTTCGTCTCGTCAACAACAACTTTGAGGATTGCTACCTTCTCTTTGTGGCTGAGCGCGTAGGCTTCACCGTTCGTTCCGAGCGCGAATACTCCCGAAACTCCCGCGTCAATCATTCTGTTGACCTGATGTCGCAGTTCGGCCTCGTTGATGGTCTCATCGTCATTCATAGGCGTGAGAATCGGCGGTATTATTCCCTTGATTTCCGGCATGTTTATATCTCCCTTCTACTACATTATTTCCATGTAAATTTTTCGTGCGTCCTCTGCTGTAACCTTCCTGCGGTTATTGTTGAGGAGGCGCGTTACTTCCATTCCTGACGCTACGAGCGATTCCAAATCCGAATCCGGCACGTTCCATTCCTTGAGGCTCTTGGGAATGTCGAGGTGTTCAACCATCTCGCCCAAACGGTCAATCACAGCCTTGCTCTTTGCTTCTTCCGTTGAAGCGTTGCCTTTCATGCAGCGGTCATAGACTTTTGCGAGAAGCGGACGGACTTCAGGCTCGTTGAACTTCATGACGGGTACGAGCAATATCGCATTCGATACGCCGTGGGCAATGTGATACTTTCCGCCCAACGGGTAACTCAGCGCGTGAACCGCCGTAGTTCCTGACGCTGTGATCGCAACTCCGCCGTAGAAGCTGCCGATCTGCATTGCGAGTTTTGACGACATAGCTTCGGGGTCATCGCAGGCCGGAATGAGGTTGTTCATGATTAGGTCGAGACCTTCAAGCGCAAAGGTATCACTGAACGGGTTAGCCTTGTTGCTCGTGAAGCACTCTATACAGTGGGCAAGCGCGTCAATTCCCGTAGCGGCGGCAATCTTTCGTGGGAGCTTCTTTATCATTACAGCGTCAAGAATCACGTAGTCCGAAATCATTGCGTTGTTCACGATCCCAACCTTTAGCTGCTTTTCGGGAACTGCGACAATCGCGTTGGGTGTCGCCTCCGAACCTGTCCCCGCAGTCGTTGGAACCATTAGAGTTTTCACGTACTTGCGGGCCTTCTTGGGGTCGTCAAGCAAGTCCTTGATGCCGTAATCGCCGGTCATTAGGAGGCTTGAGAGTTTAGCCGTGTCCATAACGCTCCCGCCTCCGACAGCGAGAATGAAGTCAGCCCCGTATTCCCTGCACTGGTCAACGAGTTTCTGAGCCTGCTCGTAGCTTGGTTCAGGGGGTAAATCGTTCAGCACCGTGAAATCAACGCCCGACTTCTTTACGTACTCCATCGGGAAATCGAGAAGCCCCGCGCCCTGTATCCCTTTGTCCGTGAATACTGCGAGTTTCTTCACGCCCTCATTCTTGAGAACGTCGGAAATGTTCGACAGCGCACCTTCACCGCCGAATACTGTGTTAGGCATTCCTAGTGTGTACTTTGTGAGCATGGTATTACCAGCCTTTCTATTTTGTTGCATCGAGTATGATGCGTTTTATTTCATCGTCACAATTACTCGCGTAATCAAGGGCGGTTATTCCCATGAAGTTTTCCGCCAAAACATCCGCCCCAGCCTCAATGAGAACCCTAGCTGCTTCAGGATTTTCACTATTCAACGCTGCTCCCATCAACGCCGTCTCGTCCAAACTATCCCTTGCATTGACATCTGCCCCAGCTTCGAGAAGAGTTTTCAGCACTTCAGGATTGCTATTCTCCATAGCCGCCCACCTTAAAGCCGTAGTGCCGCCATTGTCCTTAGCGTTGACATCAGCCCCAGCCTTGATGAGAACATTCACTACCTCAGGGTTATTTTCTATAGCCGCATACATTAAGGCCGTAAGACCACCATTGCTTTTGGCGTTGACATCAGCTCCCGCTTTGACGAGAACATTCACTACATCAGGATTAGTATTACATCTAGCAGCATATCTCAAGGGTGTCCAGCCTGTCCAATAGTCCTCAGCGTTGACGTCAGCCCCTAAGTTTATGAGATTCTCAATCATTTGAGGAGTTGTGTTATTGTCCCCTGCTATCTTCAGTAGTTCCTCAGTCGCACTGTTCACAGCCTCAATGCTCCTCTGTGTCATTCCTGGCCAGCTTGACAAGCAAATCTTCCTCGCCAAAACCGCCCGATTTCGTCATAATGTAGTACGTCTTCCCTTTATACACAAAACTCGTCAGCACTACTCCGCGCTCAATCTCGCATATCGGCACAAGCTCACTCACTCCAGCATACCCCATCAGCGCAAGAAGCGTATCTCCCCCGACGCACATAATCCGCGCATCAAGTCCCCCGTCAATCATCGCCATCGCAGCACCCGTTACAGCCCGCGAGATGTTCACCCTCACAGTCTCAATGTCAAGGCCGTGAGAACGTATGTATTCCTCAGTTTCAGCAGCCTCGTCGGGATTGTTAGCGTCAAGAATAGCGTTTGTCCCTGAAATTTCAGCAAGCCATTTCCTCGCCGTCTCGACACATTCAGGACTTCCCGGCCATGTCGGCGATAATTTCTGTTCCGCGCTTAGGCATACGTACTTGAAGCCGTTATCCCTCGCATACTTCACCTGACCGCAAGTTACAGGGTTGACCGAACCGCAGACCATGAAGAATCTCTCCGGCATCTCCGGAACGTTCCCGCCCTTTCCGTGAAATCCCAAGACATGCGCCAATACTCCCGCAAATCCCGCGCACCCCGCCGTAAGTCTCAGCCCCGAATGCCCAAGCCGTCCCGCAATCGCTATCATGTCGCCGTAAGTCTCAGCGTCGTAAACATGTATTCCCTTCTTGTCGGTCTGGGAGGTTATGATCTCGTTCACGTCCGAATGTCTCACAGGCTCGAAAGGATCTCTGCCGAACATGCTCTCAGCTACAGGTACACCGTCAACATAATGCACTCCCCTGCGAGTTACCCTCCTCATTGCCGGGAACGCTGGGACGAATGACATCTCATCGAGACCGAGAGCGTCCATTGCTCCGGCGAGTTCAGCTCCAATGTTTCCGCGCAATCCTGAGTCTGTCTTCTTATATATGTGGGGGATATTTAGTGTCTTTGCTTGCTTTACGAAGTCGTATACTGTCTTGTATGCTTTCTTGGGGTCAACATGCCTTGTCTCCGAGTCGAAGATGAGAACATCAATGCCTTCTGCGTTATTGAGGTCATAATCAGGCTCTGTAACTACCAGCGATTTCGCTCCAAGTGCCGAGAACTGCACCCCTGTGTCTAACGCTCCTGTAAAGTCGTCTGCTATGATTAAAAGCTGAAGCATTGCACGTTTCACCTTATCCTTTCGGCGATTTTGTTGATACTGATAATTTATCAGAAAAATTTTCCCGCGTAAATCAGTGATATTGATAATCTTTGCGCGAATGGTGTCAATTTTTCGTGAACGTACACTTACACCCATTGCTATCCATTCCGAACAGTGGAATAATTTTCTCCAACGGAAGGAGATGATTCTTGTGCCTCAGGAAACACCCTGCAATATCGCAATAGTTGACGATAACAGAATGGATAGCTGGAGATTACAGCATGGTATTCACACATGGTTCGGCGGGAACAATCTGCCGCTTGAAAACATCACCTGCTTTCCTGACGGCTCATCACTCCTTGAAGTCTTCGAGGCGGAGAAATTCCAAATCGTTTTCATGGACATCATCATGAACTCTCTGAGCGGCATCGACACAGCGCGAAAGCTCAGAGACACCGACAGCAATGCACTGATAGTATTCACGACATCTTCGAAGGATTACGCGTTCGACACCTTCCCTCTTCACCCTTTCGATTACCTCGTGAAGCCATGCTCCCAAGAACGCCTTGACTATGTACTCAGCGAGGCAGTGAAAGTCATTGAAGCCCCTGAACCTTTCCTGAGCGTCAGGGTCTCAAGGAGCGTCTACAAGATCCCGCTGCGGAAAATTTCGGTCGTACTCTCGAATGATCACTTTGTCGAGGTCGTTATGTCTGACGGGAACTGCCTGCTGTGCTCTATGACGTTCCACGAGGTTGAAACGAGTCTCATGAATCACAGCAGATTCCTCATGTGCAACAGGGGCGTGATCATCAACATGGACTGCGTGTCATCATTGTCGCGCGACAAGTCCTCGATAATCATGAACAACGGAAGCCAGTACCCTATAAGAGTTCACGGGAAGACGGAATTGATTACAACCTTCACTCAGTACCAGATTTCGAGAATGAGGGGAGCGTGTCGCCTGTGAGCTTGGACATAACGCTGAGGTACTTGCTTGAGATTTCGCTCTTTGTGCCGGCCATGATATTCGCTGTCATTCCTGTAACTGAGTACCTTCGTGTCAAGCCTGCTTTTGCGTTGATACCGTCGGCTCTCGTAATGGCTGTGATGATTTTTGCGGGCGCATATTTTGGGGTCTACAACAAAATCCGTGTGAGAATAATAGCAGTACCGATAGCAATAATAGTGTTCGCAATCTATATGATTATTATTGACACTGAGGCCGGTAAAAAGTTATTCTGCTTCTCGAACGCTCTGATGCTCTGCGCGATGTGCCCAATGTATACCATACTCATCAATGCCCCGCGTGAGCTTCTGAACTTTTCGGGGGTATTCACATATTCATCGGGCTTCATAAGCCTTGCAGTTTCAGCGATACTGGGAGTGATATTCTGCAGGACTCTGACCGTGAAGATTCCCATACTTCTGAAGGAGGACTCTATCCGCGACGTATGGCGTTACATGTTTCTTGTTCCGTTGGGAATGTCTGCCCTGATTTACTGGATGATCCCGTTAAGCCCTGTTGTTGTTATGACGGGAAGGGTAAGGCCCATCAACATGCTGTTCATTACGATAATAGGCGGTGGAATATTGTTTCTCTATCATCTATTCTGGTGGACGACATCAAGGCTGACCGAGAACGCGAAGCTTCAGCAGGAGAACGGTCTTCTGAACATGGAGCATAAACGTTACAGCGAGCTTAGGAAATACATGGACGAGACGCGGGCATTGAGGCATGATTTCAGGCAGCATATCTTCGTGATGTCGGAACTCTCGGACAATGAGCGTATAACGGAGCTTAAAGCATATATCTCACAGCTTGCAGAGAAAGCCTCCAGAAAATCACCAAGCTCGTTTTGCGCTAACATGGCCGTTGATGCTGTTGCCTCACATTACGACCGTCTTGCAGAGAGTGAGGGAGCAAAAATTTCATGGAGCCTCGAAATTCCTCATACCCTCCCAATGAATGAGCCTGAATATTGCGCGATACTTGGCAACCTCATTGAGAACGCTCTGAATGCAGTGAAGCCTCTTCCGCCGGAGGAGCGAAGGGTGAAGGTAATCTCCTCAATGCTGAGTGATGCGATGCTTGGACTGTCGGTCGACAACAATTACTCTGGGAGCATCTCATTCGGGAAGAACGGACTTCCTGTGTCTAACCAGAGAGGACACGGGACTGGGTTATTATCCGTCATGAACACGGTCAACCATTACGGCGGAACTATGGATATAAGAACGGAAGGAAACATCTTCTCCGTCAACATAATAATGTACTGCTACATGCAGGAGAAATAAATTCGGAATATCATCACGGGAAATTTTCCGTGTGGTATGAATACATTTACAGGAGGAACAATTCATCATGAAGCGTTCATTAGCAGCAGTATTGGCGGTAGTATTGGCGGCAACAATGGCATTCGCGGGAGTTCAGGACTTCGGCGAGTTCAAGGTTGATGTCCCGGCAGGCTGGACAGCAACGAAGGACGGCGAGACTGTCGGCATCGTGAAAGACGACAACACGGCCTCAATGAGCATCACCGTTGATTCGACCGATGGGGCATCACTGAAGGAGCTTGCGGACGCATTCGTCGGGGCACTGAACGGCAAGAATCTCAAGCAGGACGGAGAGAGCTACAAGTTCGACTTCGACAACGGAAACGGCGTTAAGAGCGAGGCAGTGATTGTTACGGACAGCGGGAAGTACGCGCTCTTTGTCATCACCGGAAGGGACAACGCTCCCAACGATGTTGCGGCAATCATCAACTCGTTGCAGTAGTATAATTGCCACGAAATATTTCAGGAGGTAGTATAACAATGAAACGTACAATCGTATTAGCGGCAGTATTGGCACTCGCACTCACAACGGCAGCATTCGCACAGGATTTCGGCGCGTTCACAATGGACGTTGCAGACGGCTGGACAGCATCAACGGAAGGCCCTACAGTAACAGTCCTCAAGAACGACAACACAGCTTCAATGTCAATCACCGTAATGCCCGCTGAAGGCAACACGGCAAAGACATACGCGGACGCATTCGTCGAAGAGTTCAAGAAGTCATTTGCGACAGTTGGAACACCAGAGGCACAGGATGACGGCTCGTTCGCATGGGACATGACGACATCGAACGGCGTGAACTCAAAGGCAATGCTCGGCGTTGAGAACGACCAGTGCAAGCTCGTAGTCATCACCAACCTTGAGGGCGCACCTGATGACATCGTTGCAATGATGGAGAGCATCAAGGAGAAATAGCAGAAGTCTGCAATCATAGGAGGCGTTATCTAACATGAAACGTACAATCTTATTGGCGGCAGTATTGGCACTCGTACTTTCAGCGGCAGCATTTGCAGAGGGCGAGCAGGATTTCGGAATCTTCAAGGCTTACGTCCCTGAGGGCTGGACAGCGACAAAGAACGACGAGACCGTTATCTTCACGAAGAACGACAACACGTCATCAGCAAGCATCACTGTAGCTAACACAGATGGCACGTCTCTCAAAGATCTCGCTGACGCATTCGTTGCAGAGTTCAAGAAGTCATTCAAGGACGTAACTGCCCCGCAGGTTGACGAAGACGGAGACTACATGTTCGAGATGACCAATGCCAACGATGTCAAGAGCGTTGTACTTCTCACAGGTACAGACAAAGAATACGCGCTGATTGTCCTGACAGGAGTGGATGCCGGCGGAGAAGGTCTCGGACAGATTCTTGGTACAATGCAGGAATCATTCAAGAACAAGTAAAGGAAGCTGGAAATTCAGAAGACCCCTTGCATTGCGGTGCGGGGGGTATTTTTTTAGACATGGAGGAAGAAGCAATGCGTAAAATATTCTTGTGCTTTGCGTTGATCATGGTATCTGCTTTCCCAGCGATGGGAGAAATTCAGCATTACGGCCCGCTTACGGCTGACATTCCTTCGGGCTGGACGGTCGAACAGCAAGGAAGCGTAACCGTCATAAAGTCCCTCAGCAATAACGCATCTATTGCGGTCGCGGTGAACTCACTCGGTGATGCAAAACTCACGGACATAGCCGAGCATCTCTATATCCAGATGAGCGGCAAGAATCTTGAGCAGGACGAGGACGGAGATTACACTTTCACGTTCACTAACACATCGGGTGCGGAAGGTCTCGCAATTCTCACTGACAGCGGGGAAGGACGCTATATCCTAATGTCAGTAACAGGCTACGGAACGACGAAGTATGGGAACGATGAGGCGTTGAACGATGAGATTGACAAAATTATCGACTCTCTTGACTGGAACGATTAGGGCGGCATTTCTTCTCGTTCTTCTCTGCGGAACATCATGGGCGGAAATTGGGAGGTCAACAGTAGAGCGAGCATGGAGTAAGATTGCTGATGCTGACGGTTTCATTCGAGTGCCGATAAATTTCGAGGACGATTCTGAGCCTAATGCGTGGGTGAAGTTTCTTGACGAGGAGGATTTCACGGTTCATGTTACGTCGGGACTTATGCGAATCCTACAGACTGAGGCGGAGATTGCGGGGGTACTCGGCCATGAGCTTGGTCATATAAAGCTGGGACATTACGGGACGATGGTGCTTGACGATACGGCCAGGACAGTGATGGGGATAAACAGTGAGCTTGCTGACGACATGGCCCGCGCAGTCGGCGAGATGAACATGGACCTCAATGAGAGTGCGTTCAGCCGGAAGCAGGAGACAGACGCTGACGATTACGGAACGGAGCTACTCAGGAAGGCTGGCTATAACGCTTGGGGACTCTATGACGCTATGAAACGTTTTGACGATAACGGCTACACGACCGAACGAAACGGCTTCAACTCACACCCTGCATCACGTGAAAGGCTCGCACATCTTTCGGAGAAGGCAGGAAGTCTTCAGGAACAAAAGAGGCCGGCGAGGAAGAACGAGCTTGATGAGATTGCGGACATTCTTATGCAGAAGTGAGCTTTGCAAATTTACGTAAAATGCGCTATATTATCTGCGTAAAAATTACGTTGAGAAGGTGCAACATGAAGACCATAGCATTACTCCTACTTCTGACATTAAGCGGAACATCATACGCCGAAATCAGCAAGGTCACAGTCTGCAAAGCGTGGAAGAGAATCACGAAAGCCGACAGCTTCACACGAATCCCGATAACCTACGAGAAGGACAAAGAGCCTAACGCTTGGGTTAAATTCGAGAGCGATGGGAAAATTTCGGTTCACGTAACGAAAGGGTTAATGCGCATTCTCGACAATGAGGACGAAATCGCGGGCATACTCGGCCATGAGCTTGGGCATATACGCTTGGGGCATTACGAGGACAGCAGGCTTCCTACAATCAGAACGGCAATAGGGATAAACAGCAGCATTCAATATTTTGACGATGCCGCAACTTTTGGCGAGGGAGCATTCAGCCGGAAGCAGGAAGAAGAAGCCGACGATTACGGTACAGCTCTTCTAAGGAAAGCACGATACAACCCGCGAGGACTTCATGACGCACTCACGAAGATTTCGGCAAAGAGCTACGAGCCTAAGCGCAACGGCTTTGTTTCGGGCGCAATATCGCGTGAGAGGCTCGCACACACCGCAGAGAAGGCCGGAATTGAACACCGCATCGAAGCCGACAGCCTCATAGGGATGGACGATATAGCAGATATTATGCTTGGAAAGTAAGTTGACTCCCCTCTGTCAAAATCGGCAGAGGGTATATTTTTGTCAACAATCAGATTTGTCTCAGTCTAAAATTCAATAGTCGTACTGCAAAAAATTCCGTTTTGTGAGATAATGCGTATCAATAAAAATCCATTCAACAAAATCTTGCAGGTGGTCAGATTCAAATTCGCCCGTCTGCTTATAACCGAAAGGAGTCAGCAAGATAAATGATTCAAAGACTACACAGAAGCGATCTCGGCAACTCGCTAAGGACGCTGATGGAAAACGATCCCGCCTTCCGCCCCGTCGCCTACTTCTCAATGGAAGTCGGTCTCAAGGAGTCAATCCCGACATATTCAGGGGGTCTCGGAGTGCTGGCGGGCGACATCCTCAAGAGCGCGGCTGATTTAGGCGTCCCTATGGCGGGAGTTACACTTCTTTACCGCAAAGGCTATTTCGTGCAGGAGTTCAACGATCAGGACTGGCAGCAGGAAAAACCCGTCGTCTGGGATCCCTCCAAAGAATTAACGCTTCTCCCCAACAAAATCTCAGTAACAATTCGAGGCCGCGAAATCAAAGTCGGCGTTTGGGTCTACGAGTGCATCGGCGCAACAGGCTACCCGCTCCCGATATACTTCCTCGACACGGACTTTGACGGAAACCACCCGGATGACCGAAAGCTCTGCTGGTATCTCTACGGCGGCGACAATCATTACAGGCTCTGCCAGGAGTTCATTCTCGGTGTCGGCGGACTTCGTATGCTCCGCGCTCTGGGATACATGAACATCGACACATTCCATCTCAACGAGGGACATGCAGGCTTCCTCACGCTCGAACTTATGCGTGAACTCGGCTACTATGACCCCGACAGAATCCGCGAGCAGGTTGTATTCACGACGCACACGCCCGTCCCCGCAGGCCATGACTACTTCACGTTTGACGAAATCGACAGCACTTTCCCTGCGGACGCAAAAGCCACAATACACAGGATGATTCCCGACAAGCCCGGCGTTTCTATGACCGAGTTAGGCTTGCGCTACAGCCGATACGTCAACGGTGTCGCAAAGAAGCACGCCGAAGTCAGCAACGCAATGTTCAACATGGAGACTGTCGACTGGATCACTAACGGCGTTCACCCGACAACATGGGTAAGCTCAGGAATGAGAAAGCTCTACAATAAGCACATTCCGGGCTGGGAACTTGACCCGGGCAGGCTCGTTCAGGCTCTCACTATTCCGGCAAATGAAGTATGGGCGGCTCATCAGGCCTCGAAACTCAGGCTCTTTGCGCGTATAATGGAGACAAACGGAATCCAGCTTGACCCCGATGTCTTGACGTTGGGATTTGCGAGAAGGGCGGCAACGTACAAGAGGGCTGACTTGCTCCTCACCGATGTTGAGCGACTCAAGAAGATTGCCGAGAAGAGGAAGATTCAGTTCGTTTTCGCGGGAAAATCACACCCTGCTGACAACGGAGGCAAGGCACTCCTCCAGAGAATCCGCAAGGCTTCCCACGAGTTCGGCGGGAACATTAAGATCGTCTTCATGGATAACTACAACATGGAGATAGCCTCACTTCTAACTCAGGGCGTTGATGTCTGGCTCAACAACCCGATTCGCCCGAGAGAGGCAAGCGGTACGAGCGGCATGAAGTGCGCCATGAACGGTATAATGAACTTCAGCGTTCTCGACGGCTGGTGGATTGAAGGCTGGATTGAGGACGTTACAGGCTGGTCAATCGGCCCTGAACCTTCGGAAGCAGAAGCGAAAAAAGCAAACGAAAATTCTCATTACGATGAGAAACTTGACGCGGTTGACCTTTATGATAAGCTAGAGAATAAGGTTATCCCCACATACTACGACAATCACGACAAGTGGGTAGACATGATGAGACATACAATAGCCCTTGATGCGAGCTTCTTCAACACCCACAGAGTAGTGCATGAATACGCGTCAAAAGCCTACTCAATCGACTTCAGGGGAATGTAGTAAATTTTCGCAGTGAAAGGAATGCAGTAAACAGCAATGACGAAAAGCGGTAGTGCTGTAAAAGTATTGTTCGTAACGACAGAGCTTGCTCCCTTCTCGAAAGTGGGCGGGCTTGGTGATGTAGCGGGTTCTCTCCCGAAGGCACTCAGGCAGGCCGGAGTCGATGTAAGAGTCGTAACTCCAGCATGGCCGGGCGTTCTTGAGAAGGCGGCGGCTTCAGGTCTCAAGACTACAACGGTAAAGACGAAGGTCTACGCGGCTTATGACTGGCGTATTCACAAGGCCGAAGTCATAAAGGCAGAAGTCAAGGGAGTTCCAACTTACTTCCTTAAGGCTGAGGATTACACGGGTGATATGTACCCTTCGCAGCTCAACTTCTGGACTGCATCACCGTTCGCCGTATTCTGTATGCAGGCACTTGAACTCAAAGACGCTATAGACTGGGAGCCGGATATATACCACTGCCACGACTGGACTTCAGCATTCCTCCCCTGCGCGCTCGCGTGGCACAGGCACTACCGGCAGACCGGCGGAAAATCCATAATGACCCTCCACAACGTAGCCTATCAGGGAATATTTGAGCCTTCACCGTTCCTTGAGGCATCGGGGCTTGAGCCTTGGAGCTTCAGCTCGTCAACGATGGAGTTCTACGGCCAGGTCAACCTCCTTAAAGGCGGAATCGTAGCGGCCTCAGCGGTAAGCACTGTATCACCGACTTACGCGAACGAGATTCAGACGTATGAGTCAACACGCGAACTTTCAGGGATACTCTATCAGCAGCGCAGCAAGCTCAGGGGAATACTCAACGGCCTTGACGTGAAGTTCTGGGACCCGTCGGGCGACAAGGAATTACCCGCAAAATTCAGCGCAAAAGACCTCAAGGGCAAGCAGGAGTGCAAGAGAGAGCTTCTTTCACGCGCAGGTCTTGACCCCAACACTGAAGCACCCGTAATCGTGTGCGTAAGCCGTCTCGTTGAGCAGAAGGGCTTTGATATGGTGTTCAGCGCGGCACAGCAGATCGCAGAGACCGGCGCAAAACTCCTCATTCTCGGTTCGGGCAACGACTGGATTGAGAACGGAATCATTCAGGCTTCGGAGACCTACCCGCAGAGCATAAAGCTTTTCAGGGGATACGATGAGCCTTTGTCGCACCTCATGTACGCGGGCGGAGATATATTCCTAATGCCTTCGGTGTTCGAGCCTTGCGGATTGTCGCAGATGATTTCCATGAGATACGGCACAGTCCCGGTAGTAAGGGAAGTCGGAGGACTCAGGGATACTGTGTTCGACGTTGACAGGCCGGAGGGAGGAAACGGCTTCACGTTCCAGACA
>JAFRSL010000064.1 GCA_017427625.1 Synergistaceae bacterium
AGGTCAAGAGGCTGACCGTATTGGTCTTTGCGCGCCTGTCATTCCCTGTGAAGACGAACATAGGCCCTGTGTTCTCACTGAGGAGGCTCGGAAGGTCTAACTCCTTTAGAATCCCGTGAATGTCCTATGTCGAGTAACCGCTTGCCCTGAGTGCCCCCATCAATGCGCCCATGCTCGTGCCTACGATCCCGACGATTGGGACCCCGTTGAGTTCTAAGGTCTCCATTACTCCTAAGTGTGCAAAACCTTTAACCCCTCCACCAGAAAGTACGAGAACGACTCCTGCGTCGCCCTGAAGCGGACTCATTGCCATAATGACCATAGCCATGAAGATGTAAACTGAGCGTTTGAACATTGAATACGATTCCTCCTTACGATGTGAAAAACGGCTCCGGCCCATTCAGACCAGAACCGCCCGGATGAAATTCTCTCCCTAGATATGCGAAATTACTGAGAACTAGTCAATCTTGAACGACAGCACGAGATAAAGCCCTCCCGAAGGATCCAGCGTGAAGGGAAGCGTGAAGCTCCTCATACCGTTGTCCTCTTTTGTTACGTTCCTGATATTTTCCCCGACGATTAGCTGCGGCGGAGTTACGTCAACTGTCCCCAATGCACTCTGAACTAAAGCACGCCCGCCAATCATGTTGGAAAGCTCGCCGATTACGCTCATCGAGACATCATCACCGAGCTGGGGCATAATCATTCCGCCCGACATCGCTTTGATGATGTTATCGAAGCCGTCTTTGTCCAGCATAATATTAACCGTACCCCTTGAGCCTACTCCTACGACTCCAATGAGTGCGGTTGTGCAGATGTTGCCGACTTTAATTCCCGGGGAAACTTTTGCTTTGTTGAGGGTGATATTAAGCCCTACCTCTCGCCCTACGGAAAGAACAGCCGATGCAAAACTATTTACCAGAGCGATTAGTTTATCGTTACCGGCCATCTGTTTTTAATCTGCTACGTAAAAAGTGTAATATTTGTGCTGAGTACACTCTTTCGAGTTTTCCTCGTTCTTTTCTCATTGCTGAGACATTTCCTGCCCTCTTTCGGCGAGCCTACTCAAGTTGGTTCGGCAGTCCAGAGGCTTTAACTTCCCCCTTAGCCAGAGGTAGCCGGATTTCTCCGGATTGGTGATGC
The DNA here is from genome assembly GCA_017427625.1 of Synergistaceae bacterium. Classification (GTDB taxonomy): domain Bacteria; phylum Synergistota; class Synergistia; order Synergistales; family Aminobacteriaceae; genus JAFUXM01. The sequence goes on from JAFRSL010000064.1 coordinate 1,144, forward strand.
CTGTCCAGCACACTGACATTACGTAGCAGTATCATCCTCCTTTAGTCTTTTGTCAAGTGTGTGTGTTCAGAACATTTTTTCACACCTTTCCTCATTTGTATGCTATCTAGCTCTACCTCCCTCCCTGTGAAATATAACTTTTGAATTTGAATTTGCACTATTATAACTTATTCTGTCGTATATCTCTATAATTTTTTACACCTCTCAATGCAACAGCCCAAGCCGCCAAGTCATCAAGCACTCTCTTCGGAACTCTCAAACCCTCAGGAATCAGCCTTGAAAGCAATCCCGGCCTGTGAATTTTCCAGTAGAGACTCCTTGCCTCAAGCGTCGTGTTTCGTTCGTCAACCAACATAATATCACACCCATAACCTGATACACGATTCTCAACCCAAGACGAAAACTCACGGCTTGTAGTTCCGTTCCCTATGATGATAACACGGAGATGATGACTTGGACTTTCGGGAAGGAAATTCAGATTGCCTTCTTGAATCCAAGATGAGAGATTGGGGATTTCTCTCTCAATTTCGGCGAAGAAATTTTCACGTTCACGCGACGAAAATATCCCTGACACTACGAGTCCGCCGTCAAGATTCACGAACGCAAAGCCCGTTTTGTCCCTTCCAGGATCTAATCCGAGTGCTAAATCTTTTTCCCCAGAGTGTATTGCCATCTGTCCAGAAGCCAAAGCCATTGCTCAGGTCTCTCCTTTATGATTTTCTCTATGTCCGAGTTTATGAGCCTTATACTTCCCGCGATGTCCTCACCGAATGGCCGCCCGTCGAGGTCGTTCATGTCGCTGAATATTCCGGGAAATCTCAGGTGATGAAGCGAGGGAGTGTTCATGTCGCGCCAGTAACTAGCATGAATAACGGGGCATTGAAATTTTCGGTAGAGCTTCACGATCCCTTCATGTGTCATTGCTGGGAGGCCGAGAAATTCCGATTTCACTCCGTCCTTCCTCGCGTCCAAATCCTGCATAACAACGAGGACTTCTCCTGCTTTGAGGACCTTGAAGATTTCGCGGAGACCCGTGTTGCTGTCAATCATGGCCATGTGCGAGATGTTCTGACGCGTTGACATTATGATCGACTCAACGGCCTTGTCCCTTTGAGGAGTGTAGATTGCGTGAAGCGGAAATCCCTCATGAATGACTCTTGCGGCAGCGTACTCCCAGTTAGCCATGTGCTGAGTCATTAGGATTGCGCCTCTTCCTCTCGACAATGCCGAACGTAGTACGTCGATGCTCTCTTGGGGAAAATCGACAAGCTCATCAATGCGAGATATGACTTTTGGGAGACGTATAAATTCTGCGGCTGACATTCCGAGATTCACGAACGAGCCGCGTATTATGTCCCGCGAAATCGTTACACCGACTCCGAGAGACTG
>JAFRSL010000065.1 GCA_017427625.1 Synergistaceae bacterium
CACGATGCTATTACCACAGTCAAAGGATCTTTTTCCAAGACAAAAAATAATATTCTCCGGCTGATAGACAATAACATCGCAGTTCAGATCAACTGTCCAATAATGAAGCAGAATCAAGCTACATTCCAGGACGTGATACTGTGGGGACACGAGCACAAGTGCGCCGTAATTCTGGATTATGTAATAATGGCTAGAAGTGATCGGTCTGTCGATAATCTCGAACATCGGTTAACAGAGGAAGAAATCAAGTCGGTACTTGAGAGAATCGTACAGAATGATGTAGTTGTTCAGTCAAACATTAAATCCTATGCTTACCGAAGCAAGTTGTCATCAGAAGTAATTGACCCTGATGAAAGGGTTTGCGGTGTGGCGTTGTCTACGATATGTATGGTTGCAAACGGCAACGTATATCCTTGTGCTGGATGGCAAAAATATATTTGCGGAAATCTCAATGAGTCATCATTACAGGAGATATGGACTAGTTCACCGGCAATAAATTTCTTGAGGCAGCTGCGGTTAAAGGATTTTAAGAAATGTCTTAACTGCGAGGACAAAAAATACTGCCTTATGTGCATCAGCCGAAATTCTAATGAGAGTGAAACAGGAAGCGTGTTTGATGTACCTCAAATTACGTGTGAGGCAGCCAGGATACAGCATCAAGTTTTTATGGTAACTGGCTGTTGAGCAAAAACAGTGACGCGCTTGTAGACGGAGTAAGTTATCGTGATTTTGTGCTTGGATACTATCACAAAGGTAAATTAACGAAAGGTCTGTTTGAAGAGTTCCGCAAAGATTTGGAAGACGGTAACATCGAGTTGCCGCAATAAATAGCAAACAAAAGCTCTGCCAAAAAGAGAGGCCGTAAAAGCCCCTCTTTTGTTTATTTGCCCGCTCAGTTACTCTTAAACAGCAAATTCATCAATCCCAGCACCTCATGTCCCCAATCATTCGCAGTCTTGCCTAAATCCTCCGGCGTTGGCTCATCAGTCTCACGAAGTTTCATCACCTCGCAGAGTATCGAGTTCACTTCTGGATTTTCACCAAACTCAGGCATAAAGCTCACAGCATGGAGAATCAGCCCTTTTATGCTCTTACGTTCGTCCTCCGAAAGCCATGAGCACAGGAAATTCCCGTAGTAATCCGGCCCGTACTGTGTCGGCAAATTCAGCGGCTTCTGTGCCTCAAGCCTAAGGTTATCATCGTCCGTCAGCGTGAAATACTCGTTCATCCTCCGGCGCAATGGCTCGAATACCCTGTCCTCATCTGCCGCTATTGAAGCGCACGTGAACTCAAGTATGAATGACGCTACTCGGTATGCCTGCGAAAGCTGAGTGCCAGGTGCAAGCTCCGTGAATAGTACCTTGTCGCTCCAGTTATATTCACGCCCCGAAATCCCCAAGTCAGGGAGAATCTGCCAGCCCTCAACCTGTGCCGTGTCTACGATGGCCTTACGTTCCTTCCCTGTGAGTTTTACGTCAGGTGTCATGCTGAACTTCATCAGCTTCCCTAAATCCCCTAACGTCGCAATCAACGGCAATTCGCTTCCCTCTGGACGCAGCGTGTTGATGAACCCCTCAAAGTCCGGACGATCCTCTATGTTCGATAGATCGGGCACTCTTTCGGCGGGCTTGTTGGCTTCGAGGAATACTTCCCACGAGTCAACGAGAGACTTGAAGATTGAGAGGTCAGCAAAGAAATCTGGAATCTCAACCGACTCATTGTCCTTCTTGCTGAGGGTTACTGATGGATTCGTGGGCTTGTATGAAAGTTTCAGAGTGTTCTGGGGCTTCAGGAGGATCAGTCCGCCCTTGCAGAGTTCCTTGTAGATTGGCGTGAATTTCTGCAGAGCTTCGTCCGAATGCCTGACTTGCGGCTGTCCTTCACGATGGAGCTTCGCGCATGTCCTCATAACCGTGAACGCCACAACCGACGGCAACGGAAGCATTGAGTTAGCGTAGGAGTTCAGGAGAATGTCGAGCAATCCTTCAGGAACAGCGTCCATTTTCTTGCAGAGTGCCAGCAAATCCTCGTCAGGAAGCCACACTTTTATCGCAAGCCACGTTATGAACCTCACAAGATTATCCTTCAGTGCGTCCCAGCGAAGTAACGGGAGAAGACGGAATGCCTCGTTGATGCACATTCCCAAGTCAAGCTTGTCGACGATCGTTCGCCGTTCAATGCCGTAGAGCCATATCGCTGGGTAGCACATGTGTAACGGCGGCTGTATCCTTCCTCCTGCAAGCCATGTCAGATATATTCCGCGCTGTAACGGTGTCATTGCAACGTATGACTCCGCGCCATCAGCGGGAAGAGGCTCGTCCTTCTGCGGGAACGCTACGGGGAGCGTTACGTCGATACATGAAGGATCAGGGGTCGCAGGTTCACCGTTCGACCAGTAAGCCACAGGGCCGGGAACTACGATGTTGTCGAGCTGAACATTTCCTGCCCGTCCGCACCATCGGAGGAGGTTCGATTTTGCCTGAGCCTGCTTCTTTGGTTCGGAGGAAAGGCCGTAAGGTGAGTCTTCGCCCGCCGGGGCATGTGAGGAATACGTCGCTCCTGCTGCTCTTGCAGGGTCGGTTACGGGTTTCGCCGAAAGCACAAAGCCTGCCTCGTCGTCGTCCTCCATGATTTCAACGTCGGGAAGATCAAGAGATTCGGGATTCTCAGGGGTAGGAGTCGGAGTTTCGGGAGCTTCTTGGGACTGCGATGCGTTACGAGATTGCTGGCGTAAGAATGCGCCTACCGCCATTGCCACGAATAAGCCTATTACGAGATATATCATTGCTATTCCTGCTTTCTACAATATTTCCATCTGGAACTTCTCAAGCATAAACGCCGGATTGTATGACATCTTTGCCTCTCTAAGTCCAGTTTCGCCCATATCCTCCTCACGGTTTACCCACGTGTACCCTTCAGCATTCTCCTTCAGGAACATGTAGTTGATGGCCTGATAGCTCCCCGCGTATTCTGGGACTGCCTTCTCGAAGCGGACATCAAGATTCTCTGCGTCAAGCTCCTCAGCAATCGTGTAAGCGACGATCTTGTCGTCAACCTTCAGCATTCCTCCCTTGAACTTGAAATCCCCCCAGTGTTCCAATGCGTTCTGAATTGCAACGTCCTCGTCGTTAAGAGACTCTGCTTCGTCGGGTGTCATCGTCTGCATTCGGTGTTCGCGCCATCTCTCCTGAAACTCCATTATCTCCGCAAAATCCTTCGGCGTTATCGGGTAATAGTCCCACTCGTAGCCGTCAAGGAATGCCCTCACACGGTTGCGTTTATGAGCGTATGCCTTACCCTTCAGGGCTATCATGTCCTTCACAGCGTAGACGTATTCGTGCTGATCCCTGTCATCAATAAACCTGAGATTTTCACGGCCGCTGAGAATTTCCTTGACCTTAGCCGGAACATCGTAGATTATATCGCCTGAGCTGAAGTTCGAGAGTTCTGCGTCCCAGTCTTTAACAGCGTCCCAGTTTCCGCACGGCCCGAATATTCCCGGCAATGGCCCGCCAGATTTGAGCCAGCATATTTCTCCGTCAGTCTCAGAGATCTCGATCGGACAGGCGTGCTGCCATGCCCACAATCCGAAGAATGAATACTCCGCGTAATGTACCGGTGATGCTTGATAGTAGCGCGTGTATATGTCTTTGTCCTGCCATGTCAACTTCCTGAAATTCATGTTTATGATTATTCCTTTCTGTACACAAAAAAAGCGGCTCTCATTTTTACGGGAACCGCCGTTATGCTTTGTTGCCTGGTTATGTCCTACTTGTTGATTGGTGCGTCGACAACGCTGTCTTTGAGGTCCTTGCCCGGTCGGAATACGGGGACTTTCTTCGCCGGAATCTGTACTACCTTCGACGGATCCTGCGGGTTGCGGCCCTCTCTTGCGGCCCTCTCTCGGACTTCAAACACTCCAAACCCTACGAACGTGCATTTGTCGCCTTTCGTCAGCGCGCCCTGAATCTCGGCGAACACCTCATCTACTACGGGAGCGACATCTTTCTTCCGCATTCCGAGCTTGGTTGTGATTGAGTCGATAAGTTCTGCTTTCGTCATGATTTACACCTCCTATTGAAAACTTTCCTGCATTTTAACAGCTTTTGCAAATTATGCAATATGTGGGGACGCTATTTCAAAGGATTTGTTGTAGAATAACTACGATTAAATTTATATCATTACACAGAGGGTGATTCCGATGAACAATGTAAACTCAGTTACCATCTCAGGTCTCATTCATCACCTGAGCAAAAAGAAAAACAGCAGCTATTTCCCTTTCTCGATACGCCACGAAAATTCCTGGACTGACGGATCAACTCGAAAAGATTTTCTCAACGCGCGAGCTTTCCGTGATGACCTCAGAGAATTTCTCGCCGGCCTCGATGAGAATACCCCCGTAATCGTCAAAGGCATCCTCCGTTCCTCAAAAGGAAGCGGCGAATTGTTCCTCGATGTTACGGAGGCAAAAACTCTCCCTGAGCTTGGGGAAGTTGTCAACAGCGTTGAGCTTTCGGGGGCCTTCCACGTCATCAAGGCTCAGAATGAGGGCGTTACCGGCATCGGGAAGTATACCCGCTTCGCCGTAAAGCAGGAAGACCCGGTGAACGGCAAAGACTTCATCGTCGTCCGTGTATATGATGAAGCCATGAGGAATTTCCTCGCAGGGAAAAATGACAATGACCCCGTAAACGTTCACGGCACTCTCAGGTCTTCACGCGGAAGCGGGGTTAATTATGTAATGTGCGGAAAACTAGAATAGTGAGATGACATTATGGACATTCAGCGGCTTGAAGATAACATTCGCGGAAAGCTCAACAACTTTCCGGCAAAGACGAGAAGAGTAGCGGAGTACATTCTGGGTAACGCTCCGGAACTTGCATTCCATTCGATCACCGAGACTGCCGAGAAATTAGCCGTCTCCCGCGCCCAGTTGGTCAGAGTTGCCAGAATGCTCGGCTTCGATGGCTATGCTGACCTCAAGAACAGTCTCCAGAAAAGGCTCCTTAACCAAGTCATTCCGTCAGCAAGCGACAATGTACCCGACGACACTTCTGACATTGCCCTGAGATTATGCCGTCTCGAAAAATCCAACCTGGACGAGACTTACAGAAACTTCTCCGATAACGCTGAGAACGTCCGGAAATTCTGTTCGTCTGCATTAAGCTCTGACGCAATCTACTGCATGGGGTGGGGTATATCCTCCCTTCCCGCTGAATGGCTATACACCAGGTTCGCCGAGCTTGGCCTCAAAAGCGTCCTGATGCGAAGAGGCTCTCTTTCACTCCTTGAGCAAGCACGCGGCATCGGTGAGAATGACATGCTCATAGTCTGTGAACTTCCCAGCTATGTAATCGAGGTTACTGAGGCAGCGTCGCAGATTTCTGAGAGGGGCACTACCGTTGTTGCTATTACTGACAGCGGAGCAGCACCTGTGTGCCAGTATTCTGACATTCAGTTCTATGTAAGTGATGATTCGCCGCTTTTCGGGAGCAGCCTTATAGGATCGATGTTCGCGGTGCATGTGCTGACATCAATACTTGCGAAAGAGATGGGCAATGAGGGCAAGCGTGCTTTGGAGGAGCAGAGGGACGGCCTCAACGATGAGCGCGTATATTACCCGTCATTCGGTTTGAGATACTAAGAAACCAACAAAAATCCCCCCAGCCTTTTGAGACCAGGGGGGAATATTTTTACTCGTCGAAAATGTCCTTGCTCTCCAGAATTGCGTCGAGGGTTGGAACTTTCTCCGTTGACTGTAACTGACTGCGCTGGTTTTGCTGCTGCATCAGTTTCTGCCTGCGGCTCTCAGCCCGATTGTAGACTATGCTCCTGAACGCTTCAGCACCAGTTCCTGCGGGGATTAAGTGGCCGATTATGACGTTCTCCTTCAAGCCGCTCAGACCATCAATCTCGCCTTTCACTGCCGCTCCAGCCAATACCTGCGCTGTCTGCTGGAATGATGCAGCACTCAGGAAGCTGTCTGTCGCAAGTGCAGCCTTCGTGATACCGTGAATGAACGGACGGCACTCAGGGAACTCCCGCATTCTCTGGACGAACGTGTACTCCCGGATTAAGTGCACGATTTCAGGCCTTGAGTTAGCGGCTCTCACCCATAGTTCGACAGGATCCATCGAGGCTATCTGCGCTATCGTCTCAGCCCTGATGTCCATTCCGCCCCGAAGATGGAACTGATCGTCATCCTCAGGCTCGGTGTCATTCTCATCGTCTGAAACAACGTCAGCTTCCTGCGGGACTTCTTTGGTCTCGTTAGCTTTGAAAACGCCGTTGACATAGAGCTTGTTACGGAGCTTTGCAGCCAGAAGTTTTCGGAGTACATCAATCCTTCTTATCGTCAGAACTGCCTCTCCGTCGTCATACTCTATCTGCTCAATATCGCCGTTAGCGAGCGCGTTGATCATGGCCTCGTCAACTGTCTTGCCCGAAGATTCACCGTTCTCAAAAACGTCCTTGCCCATCATGTTCATAGCAATCAGTGCTGAGCGAATGCCGTCAACAACATCTACGTGTTCGACTGCATTCCAGACGTATATGTCGCGGACACCTGCCTGCGCGATTTTTGGCGCGTTCTCGGACGTTATGAACGTGTTGTTGGGGACGACGACCTTCTTCCCTTCTTTCTTAGGGATTGAGATTTCCGAAGCAAGCCACTTCTTGTCCACAAGCGCGTCTAAGTTCTCACGATGCCTTATCCTCAATGTTACGGGGCCGTCCGCTGTTATCTTCTTCAGATCGTCGCGGCTGAGGTTGATGTTCTTGCGGATTTTCGCATTCTGGAGCTTTAACTCATTCAGCAATCGTGCCGAGAGCATACGTTTACGGAACGCACTCTTTCCGATTATTACGTCGATTTCCGAGCTTCCGTGCATAACCGTGAACATCTTTACTGTTACGCCGGGTGTCAGGATTCTTCGAATTACCTCCTCTGTCAAAGGCTGGCCTATGTACGGATCAATCTCGGCATCGGGCCTGTCTGTCGAAACAAGAACATCGCCGGCAAAATTCCCCACCGCATCATTGACACGCTTCTCATTGTCTGCGGTGATTTCCTGCTCGATCTTGGCTACCTCGTCCTCCCAAATCATATCGCCCGCAACGTATGAAGTGTCGCCTTCCTCGATTACGCGGACTTTGTTCAGCGGCGCAACCTTGCGCAGTATTACCTCGATGTGCTTGTTGTTGATGCTTACGCCCTGTGAATGGTAGACGTACTGTATCTCGTCGACAAGCATTTTCTGGACGGCTGTGATGCCTTCGACCTCGAGCAGCTGCTGGGGGTCAATGCTTCCTTCAGTCAGAGGAGTAAGTTTCTGGACTTCCATACCTTCCTCGATGCCCTCTTTGATGTCCTGGCCTGAAGGAATTGCGTGGGTTACGGTATTTCCGTCCTCGTCCTCGATTATCACCTTGCGTTTTCCCTCAGTGATGATCTCCTTAACACGGCCATCAACTCCAGCAAGTATGCAGACTTTTCGCGGCCTCCTGACCTCGAAGAGCTGCTCAATTCTAGGAAGACCCTGAGTGATGTCCTCTGCTGAACGTACTCCTCCAGTGTGGAACGTTCTCATCGTGAGCTGAGTTCCTGGCTCGCCGATTGACTGTGCGGCTACGACACCGACAGCTTCACCGATCGGGACGAGTTTTCTTGAGGAGAGGTCATGGCCGTAGCATTTCTGGCAGACACCCTTCTTGAGAGTGCAGGCGAGAGGGCTGCGTACCCAGACTTCCTCAAAACCTGCGGCTTCAATTTTGCGCGCTAGGGCTTCTGTGATTATGTCGCCGGATTTCACGATTACTTCACCGTCAGCTTCAATGTCATGAAGCGATGTACGTCCGGCAATTCTCTCAGCGATGCCAATCATCACTTTGCCTTCGCTGATTAACGGACGTATGCAGATGCCCTTGTCAGTTCCGCAGTCATGCTCGGTTATGATGAGGTCCTGAGAAACATCAACGAGCCTTCGCGTCAAGTAACCGGACTTTGCTGTTCTAAGCGCGGTGTCAGCGAGTCCCTTCCTTGCGCCGTGAGTCGATATGAAGTATTCGAGCATGTTCATACCCTCACGGAAGTTAGCTGTGATTGGGTAGTCGATGGTCTTTCCTGTAGGGTCGGCCATGAGTCCGCGAATGCCAGCCATCTGTCCGAGCTGCCCCTTTGAACCTCGCGCTCCGCTGTCAACCATCATTCGGACCGGGTTGTCTTCTGACATGTGGGCCTGAATGCTGTCGGCAATGTTCTTGGTTGCTTCAGCCCAGAGCTTGCTCTTCTGGTCAAGATACTCGTCATAAGTGAGAAGTCCCATCTCGTAATTCTCTTTTGCCGCGTCATCTTCAGCCTGAGTTACGTTTGTGATTTGAGCTTTCTCATCGGGGATTCTTACGGCCTGAACTCCGAAACTGATCCCGCTCCTGGCAGCCCAGTGATAACCGAGCGATTTAATGTCATCAAGAAGCGCGACAACGCCGGGACGGTCTACTTTGTCGTAGGCATCATCAAGGAGCTTTCCGATTCTCTTTTTGCCGAACTGCTCATTTACGAATCTCAGAGGCTCAGGGATTTTCGTGTTGAACATTACGCGGCCTGGACTCGTCTCAAAGAATACAGCGTGAGGCTCACCCTTAACTTCCGCGAAACTTCCAACAACAACTGCCCCGTCACCATCAACATACTTTCTCCGCCCGATTGGATGCCCCCATAATTCGGGGTTCTCCTTGAGCCATATCTTGGCATTAACGTGGACAGTACCGTGAGATATTGCCGAAAGTACGTCTTCCATGTCCGTGAAGTGCATACCATCACCCTTGAGACCTTCCCGCATGTCGGTGAGGTAGTATACGCCGAGAACGATGTCCTGCGTTGGTGTAACGACTGGCCTTCCGCTTGCGGGTGAAAGGAGGTTGTTCGCCGAAAGCATGAGGAGTCTTGCTTCAGCCTGAGACTCAATGCTCAATGGAACGTGGACCGCCATCTGGTCGCCGTCAAAGTCAGCGTTGAATGCCGTGCAGACCATAGGGTGAAGACGTATAGCCTTGCCCTCCATTAGTACCGGCTCGAATGCCTGAATGCCCAAACGGTGGAGCGTAGGAGCACGGTTGAGCATGACGGGGTGATCCTTGATGATGTTCTCGAGGATTTCCCAGATTTCGCCGCCGCCCTTCTCGATGCGCCGCTTTGCGTTCTTGACATTGGGAGCCAGTCCGCTTTCAACGAGCCTGCGAATCACGAAAGGCTTGAAGAGTTCGAGTGCCATCTGCTTGGGAAGACCGCACTGGTAAATCTTCAGCTCAGGGCCGATAACAATGACCGAACGCCCTGAGTAGTCGACGCGCTTTCCGAGCAAGTTCTGGCGGAAACGTCCCTTCTTGCCCCTTAACAAGTCCGTCAAGCTCTTCAACGGTCTGTTACCTGCGCCAAGTACAGCCTTGCCTACTCTTCCGTTGTCGATTAGAGCGTCAACGCATTCCTGCAACATTCTCTTCTCGTTTCGGACGATTATCTCGGGTGCGTTGAGAGCCTGTAACTTCTTGAGCCTGTTGTTGCGGTTTATGACACGGCGGTAAAGATCATTGAGGTCGCTCGTTGCGAACCTTCCTCCGTCAAGCTGTACCAACGGCCTCAAATCCGGCGGAATTACCGGAAGCACCGTCAGTATCATCGACTGCGGCTTGGAATTGTTGCTCTTCCTGAAATCCTCCGTAACCTGAAGACGCTTTATGAGTTTACGCTTCTTCTGCCCTGTTGAGTCGGCAATCTGCTCCCTCAGCGAGTCGGCAAGGAAATCAAGGTCGAGCCTGTTGATAAGTGACAATACTCCGTCAGCACCTATCCCTGCGTCAAACCTATCATCGTAGGCCTTGCACAATTTCTGCTGATGCTCGAAAATCACGTCGCCCTGCTCAAACGGTGAGCTTCCCGGAAGAATCACCAAGTGGCAAGGGTCATCGACTACAACACTGCACTGCTTCTCCTCTTTTTCCTTCTCTCTCTCCTTCTCGGTCTTATCAGAATTGTCAGGGAAAAGGTAAGGATAAAGTTTCTTGGCCTTCTCAAATTCGCTCTCTGATAGTACTTTTCCCTTTGAGAGTTCCTGACCGTCAACCATTCTCTTCATTGCTGACGTTACGATGAATGCGTCACTATTTCCTGATTTGGCACGCTCTGCACTTTCGGGGGCTTTCGAGGCCGGAACGATCGCGCCGGTTTCAAGTCCAAGCTCCTCCGATGGTTCAGTGAGGACGAAAGCAGGTTCAACGCTTATGCTGTCATCGCCGAAATCAGTCTTGTACTTCGACACCATATTCGATGAAATCACATCACCGACATTAACGGGGATACTCAGCATCTCCTCGATGACGTATGCTTTCTCGCACCTGAACTCCGGGTCATAATGAGCGTGAATCTTCATTTCTGTCGACGAGATCACTGCCCCGACTGATACGAGGTCCGGCCTTGAGGTTGCCGTAACCTTGAATGCCTTCTCCGGCTTCTTAAGGGGAGCGAAGTATATGACCCTTTCGAGATCCTTTGCGCTCGTCCCAAGAAGCAGGCTGAGGCGGCTGGGTATTCCGCGAAGATACCATATGTGGACGACGGGTACAGCGAGGTCGATGTGCCCCATACGCTCGCGCCTTACCCTGTTGTCAGTAACCTCAACTCCGCAATGCTCGCACACTATCCCCTTGAACTTAGGACCTGAACGCTTGTACTTCCCGCACTTGCATTCGTAGCTCCTCGTAGGCCCGAATATCCTCTCGCAGAATAGTCCGTCAGTTTCCGGCCTCAATGTTCGGTAATTTATCGTCTCAGGCTTCAGAACTTCTCCGCGCGATATTGCGTGAATCCTTTCCGGCGTCGCTAACTTTATACGTACCCCTGTTATCTCTTTTCTTCTTGCCAACTCTAAATCTCCCCCTCTCCTGCGTCAAAAATATCCGTCTCCTCACTCATCTTCTCCAAATCCTCAGCAGTAGGCTCAGCACTCTCGAATATATCCTCAATCTCCGTGAAACCTTCACTGTCATTATCAACCGGAATATTCAGAATATCGTCAGTAACATCGTTCAAGAGCTGAGTTCTTGGTTTGGATTTCTTCTGCTTTTTTGCTG
>JAFRSL010000066.1 GCA_017427625.1 Synergistaceae bacterium
AACGCCCTCAGGGTATCCGCCCCACGTCCTTATCAACGCCGTAAGCAATCCGCACCCGAACGCGTAGATGTACTGCCCCTTTTCGGTCATCGGTGAGGTCGTGTAGTCAGTGGCCATGAAGATAGCTCCGAGAAGAAGTCCTCCCGTCAAAATTTCATGAACCGGGAACATTCCGCCGCCGTGTCCGAAAAGCGCAGACAAAATCGCGGTCGTTAGAATGTAGGTCAGAGGTATACGCGCTGAAATTACGCCCTCCCAGACGAGATACGCGCCTCCAAGAATGAGGAGTATCGCGCTTGTCTCACCGATACAGCCTCCCATGTCGCCCACGATGAGATTCCACCATGAGAGATTCGCGGGAAGTGTTCCAGCCTTCATTGCCGCGAGCGGTGTTGCGCCTGAGACTCCCTGAACCGTCCACGTTGTCATTGCTGTCGGCCATGAGATTAGCATCATTGCGCGGGCAGCAAGCGCAGGGTTGACGATGTTGCAGCCAATGCCGCCGTAGAACTGCTTGACGATTATTATTGCGAAGACACTTCCGCATATCGCCATCCAAAGCGGGATCGTTGGCGGAAGGTTGTACGCGAGGAGAAGCCCAGTAACAGCGGCTGAGAGATCTCCGGTTGTGTCCTTGCGGTGCATTACGTACTTGTTCCAGAGCCATTCGCTGAGAACACTCGCGGCAACACATGCGATTATCACCAGGAGCGAACGGAAGCCAAGAAGGTAGACTCCCATTATTCCGGCGGGCAGGAGCGAATACATGACCATGCCCATGATCTTCCGTGTCGTGAACTCGGAGTGAATATGCGGAGATGTTGATACTACAAGTTTTTCTGACATGATAACTATTTCGCCTCCTGTTTCGCTTTTGCCTGAGCCGCAGCTTTTTTCCTGAGGGCGTTTACTGACGCTTTGCCTTCCTTTAAGGCCTGAGCGAGATGACGTGATGCAGGGCATATGTACGAGCAGCTCCCGCACTCGATGCAGTTCATTCCGAGATGAGCCTCAAATTTCTCGTAGTCCCTCAGCCTCACAGCGTGGTCAAGTAATGTCGGCTCAAGGTGCATCGGGCAGACCTCGACACATTTCCCGCAGCGGATACACGCGCTTTCTTCGGCAAGGTAGGCGAGATTCTTCGTGAGGGCTAAGATTCCTGACGTTCCTTTCACGACGGGGACATCAATCGAACGCATAGCAATTCCCATCATCGGGCCGCCTGAGATTACCTTAACGGGTTCTTCCTTGAAGCCTCCGCAGGCATGTATAAGCTCACGCACGTTGAGGCCGAGAGGAACTTGGAGATTCTTGGGTTCGGCGATGGCATCACCTGTTACGGTAACTATTCTCTCTGTTACGGGCTTGCCCTCAGCGATTGCCTTGTATATCTGCCATGTTGTGCGTGTATTGAGGACAATACAGCCGACATCAGCGGGCAATGCGGGGACTAACGGAACTTCGCGGCCTGTTACCGACCAAATGAGCATCTTCTCTGCGCCCTGAGGGTATTTGACTTTCAGGGGCATGACCGTGATTTTGGGATTCTTGTTATGCTCGGTCATTGTGGCGATGGCTTCAGGTTTGTTGCTTTCGATTCCGATTACACCCTTAGCCTCCGGGAAAATCTCAAGTACAAACTCAAGACCCTTCAGGATTTCGTCAGGGCTGTCGAGCATGAGCCTGTTGTCGCAGGTGAGATAAGGTTCGCACTCTGCGGCATTGACGATTACCCATTGAATAACTTTGTCTTTGGGCGGCGAAAGTTTGACGTGCGTCGGGAAACATGCTCCGCCGAGTCCCACAAGTCCGGCCTCACGAATAAGCTTCACATAGTCGGAAGGCTTAGGCTTGTGCCCCAATGCTTCATGCAATGACGGCGCAGGTGTGTATTTCCCGTCGCTCTCAATGACAATGCTCTGCTCCATAGCTCCAGTGAAAGCCATTCGAGGCTCGATTGCCTTTACGACGCCTGAGACAGCCGAGTATTTCGGGGCTGAGACAAAAGCATCGGTGTCGGCGATTTTCTGCCCTGCAAGAACAGAATCACCCTTCTTCACGATCGGCGAACATGGCGCTCCGATATGCAGAGCGAGCGGATAGACGAACTCCCTCGAATCTTCCGGCCTAAGAATTTCGACGGCCTTGCTTTCCGTGAGAGCTTTGCCTTCAGGAGGATGCACTCCCCCTATGAATGTAGGCAGGTTCATCGTGATATAAACACTCCCCTCAATGTTTTTGGATTATTGATTGTATTATAGCGTATGTTGGCACAAGATGTGATATTATATCGTCGTAAAGAAGATTAAATCGAAGGAGCTAATTCACAATGAGTGCAGAATACTCGGAAGAAATTTTTGACATTCTAAGAAATTATTTCATCGAGGACAACTGGAAGTTTGACGCTGACGAAGAAAGGGGAATTTTCAGCTTCAACCTCAGCATTGACAGCAAGCTCAAGGTTCTGAGATATTTCGTTTCGGTTAAGAACGATTCCTACACCGTCTACGCTAACTCCCCTATAGGAGCAGACACTGACGATGAGAATATCATGACGGAGATGGCAAAGTTCATATGCCGCGCGAATTACGGCCTAAGGAACGGTAACTTTGAGTTTGACATGAGGGACGGCGAGATTCGCTACAAGGTCTTCGTGAACTGCGACGGTGTTAACCCTTCCGACCAAATCATAAAGGAGAGCCTTATAATCCCGTCAGTAATGTTTGAACGTTATGCCGCCGGTATGCTCGATGTGATGTTCAAAGACTCGAGGGCTGAGGACGCGATCTCGAAGTGTGAATAGCCATGTGGGGTATGCTGTGGCCTCTGCTGCTGATAATAATCTCAAACTGCTTCTACAACATCTGCACGAAGTCAATCCCCGAAAATACAGACGCTTTTGGTACGCTCGTGATAACTTACATTGCGGGTGCTTTGATTGCGTTCGTTATGTTCTGGTCGCACTCAGGAGACTTCAGCATATCCCGGAATTTCAACTGGCCGTCCGTAATCTTGGGCTTTGCAATCGTCGGACTTGAAGCCGGATACGTCTATCTATTCCGAGCTGGCTGGCAGATAAGCAAAGGCTCACTGACCGCGAATATATGCCTGGCTATAGTTCTTCTGTTCGTGGGACTCTTCATGTACGGTGAGAAGATCTCGTTGAGACAGATCATAGGCGCGCTGGTCTGCATGGCCGGGCTATACATGATCAACGCGCAGTAGCCTTCACTGCTTTATAGCTCTCATTCTGAGCCTGACATAATCAGCGTACCATTTGCCACCGTGAAATAGCTTTCCCCTAAGATTCTCATTAGTGCGGCGTAGAATCTCATCACGGTCATCATCTTTCACTCCAGAAAACGGCCTCTTGATGAACATACGGATCCAGTCCCTGAGACCGTCATCGCCTTTTAGTTCCGTAGGGCGGTCGAAAAGTATTGCATACCTCGCAGTGAAACCGCAAGCCTCAAGCATGGCCGCGTATTCCCCTATCTTCGGCAAGAAGAACGGCATCACGTAATCGTACCCAAGCACACGGAAATTCACAGCAAGCTCGTCATGAATCGCCTTTCCGCAACCATAGCCAGCCATCTCGAAAACGAACTGACCGCCCGGCCTCAATGCGCCATAAACCCGCCTCATCATTTCAGGCTGAAGTTTCTTGTCAATCCAATGAAGCACCGCGTTCGAGAAAACGACATCAACGGGAGCGTCAACAACGAAATTCACAGCGTCGCCTTTCACGAAATTCACTGCCGGGAAACTCGCCCTTGCCTTTGCTAACATTTCATCTGATGCGTCAATCCCGGTAACCTTGTACCCTCTCTCGGAAAGCGCGTTAGTGAGGACTCCAGTTCCGCAGCCCAAATCTATGACATCATGGACATTTTCGCCCTCAATAAGATTCAGGACATCGTTGCCGTACTTGTAGACGAACGAGAATCCTGACGAATAATTTTCCGCGTTCCATTTCTGATTCATCGTGGTGTTGCCCCCAATGCGTATGATATTCTCCGCTCGTAGCCGTCCGAAGGAATGTTCCAGATTTTACCGTCAATCATGATTTCCGTCGAGCCTCCGCCGTCAAGATTGAGCGCGTAGATCATTCCCTGACCCCTCATTATCTCAGTGAGCTCGCTTATCGTTGCGCCCGATGAGTGCATGCCGTTACGGCCGTCGACGACCATGAATACCCACGAGCCTTCAGCGTTAAGCCCCACAGCAGAGCGCGGGTGTCTCGGTGAAATCAGGCTGCTTGAGAAGTTCTCCTCAAATCTCGAAGTCTCACCGTCGTAAATCAGCATAGGCCCGGCCTGAATTATGTTGCTCATCTCCGGCCAGTATCCGCCGTCCTCTGTGCTTTCGGCAACTGCAAACATCGCCTCGTCATCATCATTCCACGCTAAACAGCCCCTCATGTCATAAGGAAGCGAGAAATTTCTCCCGTTCACCCTCAGCGCACCGATTGGGTAACATTTTCCGCCCTTCAAAGTCCCGAAGAAGCCAGCATTTATTGCCGCCTGAACGTTGTTCTGACCGTATATCGACGAGAGCGTTCGAGGTTCTGTAGGGCCGTTACGTGATGCTATGGGTGCGATCCTGAAGTAACTCGGATCTATCATGAGCATTACCCAGAATCGCGGGACTACTCGTGTGTTTGGGTTTGACATTGACGGAAGGACACGGGTTGTAAGGCCTCGTGCTTTTGCGACTGCCTCAAGCCTCCGAACGTCGTTGTAGTCGTCGAGCTTTTGACTCCTCACGCTGTAGCTTCCGTTCACGCCCGCAATGCTGACCTCGTAGCCCTCTGCTTTGAGCGATGATTTGAAGTAATCGGCCGCTGCTTTGGTCTTTATGCCGTCAGCGTAGAATCTCCATTCAGGGATCCCGGAAGGCACTCCCTCGCGGTGAATGTGTACGCGGAGTCCCTTGACTGGGTTTCGGATGACGTCAAGCGAGAAATTCCTTGAGGCATTCCCCAACTTCTGAAGGATATTGCGAGCCTCGTTGAGTGTGAGGTTGCTCGCGCCGGAAAATCTTTCGCCCTTGAAATCCGAGACGCTGAGTAACGGAGGGTTCATGTGTGTGGCAATGACAAGGCAGCCCTTCTCGAACGCCGTGAGATTTCTGTCGTCCGTGAAGCCTGTGGGGTAATCCGTGAAGAGTCCGGCCTCGAACGTCATACCTAGACTCTCAATGCACCATCTCAGAGCATCGCGCCTTGTTGCAGGGCCGTCAAGTTTGTTGACGGTATCGGAGACGTAGCCTGTTCTCAGAAGGAAGCCTGGAGCATCATTGTAGGGAGCTTCGGGGGAGTCGTCCCAGTTCAAGCCTCTTGCGGCAAGAAGGCCGGTGAGAAATTCGTACTTTGTTACTGCTGACGAAACGGACGGCACTAGAACGAGTATCAGTATCGTGATTATGAAACGTCTGAAAGTTTTTGACATTTAGATTTTAACCTCACTATCAAATTTTTCGTAAAACCTGATATAATTCTCTCATGCCCCTGCGGCTTCTCGTGATATTGATTACGTTCTGAGCCAACACTCGCTTCTATTCAGGCTGATGCCAAAGACGTTTACGTCATACTTAGGGACGGGTCAGAACACTCACTACACGGTTTCTGCGGAGGCATTATTATTTTCACGATATTATATTCCATTCATAACCAGCCGTGAAAATTCTATGCTAAAATATCTTTCATCAAAAATTTCACAAAAGCAATAATTATTGTTACTTCAGGGAGGAGTGTCAGCAATGGCAAAAGTATCAAGGATGCGGCGTATGAATGCAGAAGATTTTGCGGATTTCTGTGCCAATGCCTCCGTAAAAGATATTCAGAAAGCTATCGAAGCCGGTTCAGAATGGGACGGAAGAGCATTCATCTCAGCAGCAGCCTCGAACACTGACCCCAATGTCTTATGGTTGCTCCTCCGTGAAGCAAGAGAGAAAGAGATCAACCTCATCAATGTACGTTCCAAAGAAAGCAGGCAGACCGCACTTCACTGGGCAGCCGGGCACAATGACAATCCCGACGTAACAAGAGTACTGATTGCGGCAGGAGCCAATGTTAATGCGCGCGATAATTACGGTCAGACTCCTCTTGAAGAAGCAGAGGCAGTTCACCGCATGAGATGGAAAGATAACAGGCAGGAAGTCATAGAGATGTTAAAGAGGGCAGGAGCAAGGTGAAAAAATCTTCCCGCTCTACGTTACAAGTGCGGGAAGTGTCTTCTCAGTTCTAGGGCTTACAGATCTTGCACGGCTTATATCCCAGCTTCTTTGCCTCTTCAACCGTCAGCTCCTTCACATACTTCTTTGCCATATGACATTTAGGGCGGTGATACTTCTTACCGTTAGCGGTGATTACGACCTTCGAGGAATCTTTAGCACCGACAGCCCCCGTAGTACACAGAAGGAACGCTAACAGCAGGAGAATTACGGCCGTCCTCCGCATACTAGCCTCCGCAGCCTCCAGCGCAGCCCTCACAGCCTCCAGCACAGCCTCCGCCGAAACGCCACGAGTTAATCACAGGAACGAATATGTCAAGTATAGCGTTCACGTCCTCAGTTACTCCGTCGTCGTCCGTAAGTTTCAGGAACTCCATAACGTCAGGTGCTGTGTCGTAGCCGTCAAGTATCGACTGCACTATGTCCCGGAGGAATATCCCCTTCTCCTCGCAAACTGGTGTGTCAGCAGGTGCGCGACTCCAGTCAACTTTTTCCAAAACCATTTCTTCCACGTTTATCCGCCTCCAAAAATGAAACCCGCAAGACCCCCGAAAGAGTCCTGCGGGATTGATGCCATTATAACGCCTAATGCAAGTTACAGTTACAATTTTGCTGCGATTGCCTGGATGAACTGCTTGCTGTCGACCACCTGAGGAACTACGCCCTCGCAAAGTCCGGAGAGGTCCTTCGTCATTACGCCGCCCTCGATTGTTGCGATTGTGGCCTTCTCGAGTTTGTCCGCGAAAAGTACAAGCTCGCCGTTATCGTCAAGCTCTCCGCGCTTCCTGAGTGCGCCGCTCCATGCGAAGATCGTTGCGACCGGGTTCGTTGATGTCATCTTGCCCTCGTCGCGGTAACGGTAGTAGTGCTTCGTTACTGTTCCGTGAGCTGCCTCGTACTCGAAGTTTCCGTCGGGTGATACGAGAACGCTGGTCATCATTGCGAGTGAGCCGAATGCTGTTGATACCATGTCGCTCATAACGTCGCCGTCGTAGTTCTTGCAGGCCCAGATGAATCCGCCCTCTGAACGCATGACTCTTGCTACTGCGTCGTCGATAAGCGTGTAGAAGTATGTGATTCCGAGCTTGCGGAACTTCTCGGCATATTCCTTCTCGAAAATGTCCTGGAAGAGCAGCTTGAATGTCTGGTCATACTGCTTGGAGATTGTGTCCTTTGAGGAGAACCAGATGTCCTGCTTTGTTGAAAGCGCGTACTCGAAGCATGAACGTGCGAATGACATTATCGAGCTGTCCTTGTTGTACATTGCCTGAAGAACGCCGGGGCACTCGTAATCGTATACAGTCTCGCGGAATGTTGCGCCGTCTTTGCCCGTGAAGAGAAGCTCGGCCTTGCCCGGTTCCGGAACTCTGTACTCAGTGCCGCGATATACGTCGCCGTAAGCATGACGTGCAATCGTGATGGGCTTCTTCCAGTTCTTGACGACCGGCTTGATGCAGTTCGTGAGGATTGGTGCGCGGAAGACTGTACCGTCAAGGACTGCCCTGATTGTGCCGTTGGGGGACTTCCACATCTCGTGGAGGTTGTACTCTTCGACTCTTTGCTTGTTGGGTGTGATGGTTGCGCACTTGACGCCGACGTGATGCTTTTTGATGGCCTCAGCCGCCGCCCATGTTACTTTGTCGCCTGTCTTGTCTCTCTCAGGCAGCCCCAAGTCGTAATACTCCATGTTGAGGTCAACGAACGGTGTGAGCAGGTCATCCTTTATGATCTGCCACAGTACTCTCGTCATTTCGTCGCCGTCCATCTCGACGATGGGGTTTGCCATTTTAATCTTGCCCATTGGTAAATTACTCCCTTCAGAATTTATAT
>JAFRSL010000067.1 GCA_017427625.1 Synergistaceae bacterium
TGTTCAGCTTGGGAACGTCTCGGCTGGCACTCTTGGTGTCGACAGAGTTAGCGTATTGACGAGGGAGCTTGCGGAGAGGTCTCTGGGTTACATTGACGAGGCCATTGACAGCGTTGTAAAACAGAGGACGCAGATTGTGTCTTACGGCAACGCTCTCGAACATACGCTATTAAGCATTACTGTTGCGGGCGAAAATCTCAACGATTCAAGAGCAAGGATAACCGATGCCGATTACGCTCAGTCGACGATGAGATTCATAGAGTTCCAGATACTGAGCAAGGCCGAGAATGCTATGCTCGCTCAGGCAAACCAGCAGCCCGAAGCGGTCTTCAGCCTTTTGGGGAACAGCCAATCTTCCATGTGAGAAGAAGCATTAACGCTCCGAATATTCCTGACACGCTGCAGCCCGAATACTCGCGCGGTTCTTCTTCTGTCTGCTCCGGCTCTTCCTCAACCCTTACTCTTGCTGTTATCACTGGCTCATATCTCACTCCACCTTCAAGGAACGCTCTCACCGTGATTTTACGGTCGGAAGGGACTGTTATCGTCTCATTATCTGATGAATCGAGAATGGAATAATCTTCGTCCTCAGTTTCAAGCCCATACGGGAACGAATGCCACACTATATATGAACCCTCTGGAATATTTGCGTCGATGCTAACGGGGAAGTCATATCTACCGTCAGCACTCACTGTGATTGCAGGCATAATTGCAGCCGTAACGTAATCATGCCTCATATTCTCAGCGACGATGAGCGTGAATTTCCGAGTTGCTTTTCCTCCTGAATTTTCCGCTGACACATTGAGCGTGTATCTTCCAGCTTTCTCTGGTACTCCCTCAATCACGCCTTCATCGTTGAAGCGCAACCCCGAAGGAATTTTCCCCCTAAGCGTCCACTTTATCCCCGCACCTTCAGCTCTGAAATCAGCATGGTAATTCTCTCCCTTGAAAGCGTCAGGAATTATTGACGTCGTTATTTTTGGCCTCCTAGTCTTTATGCTGAGAGAGAGCGCGCGTGATACTTTTCCCTCTGCGTTGATTGCGGAAAACATGATCTTCCCGTCAAAATCTTTCGTCGGAACGCCCGTTATCGTCCCGTTTTTGGGATTAAGCGCAAGACCTTCAGGGAGTGCATCACTGCTCCAAGTTACTGGAGTTCGGCTTGATGCTTTGAGCGCGAAACTGTAAGGCGTCCCGGTAAATCCCTGCTTCAACGACGATGTTGATATTGACGGAGTATGACCCCTCACGGCCAGTTCGTACTCACTTTTGACAGAGACAGCTCCGTTACTGCCCGTTATGGTGAGCGGGAATTTCCCTGTTTCTTTCGGAGTGCCTGAGAAAGTTCCGTTCGAGAACTCCAAACCTTCAGGAAGCCTTCCGGATACTCTCCATTCTGTGGCATCAACCCCTGTGAGCTTCATCGCGGTTCTGTAGGCTCTGCCATAATATCCGTCATTGAGCCTCGCCGGAGTTACATTGAGGTCTGAGCTTGAGACTTTGAGTGCGACTTTTGCCGACGATTCACCTGCCTCGTTAGCGGCCTTTATGTCGAGAACGTAATCCCCAGCTTCAACGGGAACTCCGCGAATTTTGCCGTCATTGCCGAGAGTAAGACCTTCGGGAAGTTTTTCAGCCATCAATATCGACGCGGGCGAGTCATTCATCGAGAGCTTGAAATCATAGGAGACGTTGATGACTGCTGTAGGAAGTTCGGGAGTGAGTATACGGGGAAGAGGGTCAGCAAAAATTTTCAGCGGGAAGGTTTGGTTGACACTTCCGGTGATATTTGAGGCCTTAATATCAACGCTGAAAGTCCCGGACTCGCTTGGAACACCTGAGATTTTCCCGTTCGACGAACATGATAGCCCTCGCGGAAGTCCACTAACATGCCATTCCGCCGGAGCTGTTGACATTAGAGTGTAGGAATAATTGTCGCCCGAAATTCCCGGCCATAACTTATTTCGAGAGATGTCAGGGATTTCAGGGGGCTTTGCGTCGAGCGTCCAGGTTCCAGGAATATCAATCTTCATCGGGGAAATGAAGCCCGTGTTGCTTTCCTCGCGACGAAATATAACAGCATCCCTTGAGTCGGAGTAGCTGAGAATTATTGTATCGCCTGAGATTTCGAGCCTAGTTGTTGCCGCTCCGAATGATGCCAGTATTACAAGAAGAACGGGAAGGATCTTCCGCATTGAAATTACGCTTTCACCTTTATGACGACCTTCCTGACTCTCTCAGGGTCTTTAACCGCGCACTTTGGCATGTGAGCTTCTTCTGGGATTACGATGATGAAGTCGCCCTGATTCAAGAGGACACAGCCGGAAGTCTCTGGCTCGTCGTAGAAGTATGTATCACGCTCTGGGTGTGCTTCTGTAACCTTGAGGCCATTGACGGGGCATACACCGAAATATTCGCGTCCTTCTGCGACGTACTGAATGTCGAAATGCTCATGGTGAGACTCGAAGCGACATTCTTTGGCGGGCTTCGATGTATAGGTCTGAACGTCGGCAAAAAGCTCAGTGTCAGGTATGGGGTGCTTTCCGTCAGGGAGAGAGGCGATGTCGGTCTCAGAGAGCCACTTCAAACCGGCCATGAATTTCGGGGCAAGGTATGAGTATTTTCCAGCGAGTTTTACGTTGCATGAGAGCATGGATTGTTCCTCCTAAAGTTTTGCTATAATCTTTGAAAATTATACAGTATGCGATGGGGAAGGTGGATGTATCATGAGGAAGGTTTGCGTATCAATGTTGGTGCTGTTGCTTGCGTTTGGAACGGAGTGCTATGGTGCTGTCTCGGATGATATTTATGTTCGCAAGGATGTGTTTGAGGTTTACACGCAGAGTGTGAACTCCAAATTAGACATGATCCTTGAGCAGATGAGAGAACAACGTGAGGAACAGAAAGCACAACGCGAGGAAATGAATGCACAACTGAAAGCACAGCGCGAGGAAATGAAGGAACAGGTGAAAGAACTCAAGGACGAGATGGGCACAATCCGCGAGGAACAGAAAGCACAGCGCGAGGAAATGAATGCACAAGTGAAAGCACTCAAGGACGAGATGCAAGCAATTCGAGATGAACAGCAATCTATACGTAAGGATATAGCGGAGCTTGTCAGTGTGGTGTCAGTTATGTCAGAACACATTGACGGGAATTTTGACACACTTTCAGCAAGAATTGATGGCCTCGATAAACGTATGGACAATCAGCAGAACTATTTATATCTCGTTCTAGTTATTATGGGAATAATCGTAGCGTTGCCCACTGTGCAGAAAGCGTTACAGATTTGGGAAGACAGAAAATATGCCCGCAGCTCCTTCACAACACTTGAGGACGTTAAGCGGCTCATAGAAGAGAGCAACATGAATCTTTCAGGTAAGCCGCAGGTGTGATTATGTATAGAAAGGAAGTTGCGATTTTTGTATGAACCTTTAGCCGCAAGAATGAGGCCCGAATCCCTCGATGACTTTGCCGGTCAGAAACACCTCATCGCTCCCGGAAAGATCCTCCGGCGGATCATCGACAGCGACCGAATACCTTCAATGATATTCTGGGGGCCTCCGGGCGTGGGAAAGACCACGTTAGCGAGCATAATCGCGCGAAAAACTCAGGCCGAGTTCATAACGTTTTCAGCTGTAACGGGCGGCATCAAGGAAATCCGCGAGGTCATGAAGCAAACTGACATAAACAGGAATTTCGGGACTAGGACGATTCTTTTTGTCGATGAAATCCACCGATTCAACAAGGCACAGCAGGACGCATTTTTGCCGTTCGTCGAAAGAGGAAGCATCATCCTCATCGGTGCAACA
>JAFRSL010000068.1 GCA_017427625.1 Synergistaceae bacterium
ACTTCTGTATATCGTCGGAAATATCTTGTGATACTGCTGTTACTTCTGGTTTGTCCTCGCTGAGTGTTTCGACAGGCGCGGGAGTCTGCTCTGGTTTTCCCTCGCCGACTTCTTCGACAGTTGCGGGAACTTCTTCAGGCTTGTCCTCACTTACGACCTCGACAGGTTCGGGAGTTTCTTCCGGCTTATCCTCGCTGACGACTTCGACAGGAGCAGGGACTTCCTCCGGCTTTTCTTCGACGACTTCCTCAACGGTTACGGGAGTCTGTTCTGGCTTGTCTTCGCTGACTTCTTCAACTGGTACAGGAGTCTCCTCTGGCTTGTCCTCACTGACCACCTCCACAGGTGCAGGGACTTCTTCGGGCTTGTCCTCACTGACTGTTACAGGTGCGGGTGTTTCTTCGGGTTCTTCGTCATCGCTTGTTTCCTCAACAATCATGATCGGGAGAACGTCCCCTGACTGCGCGTTATCCTGAGACACTGCCGGGCTTGCGAAAAGTTCCTCGTCGTTAATCACAACGCTAGCCTTCTGCCTCAATGACTCTTCGTATGCTGAAAGCCTGTTGCGTTCCTCCTGCTGAGTGAGAAGCATCTTGATGTCCCCGCTTACCTCGTCATAAGGAGTAGATCCCGCCTCAACGTGTGAGGCCTTCATCGCAACCGCATAATCTCCGCTCGAAATCTCGAACACAGGACTCACTGTCCCAATGTCAAGCGATGCAAGTACGCCAAGTGTCCCCGTAGTGAGCGCGCTTGAAGGAAGCATTACGGGCGTTTTCGTGATGTTGATTACGTCCATTGATGCCGTGTCGTTTGAAACAACAACGTCCCAGCTCCCGCCGTCGGAAATCATTGCGCGGAATTTCTCAGCGTCTGCACTGTTGTTGAAGTCGGCCATGTGTATCATGAATCCTTCCGGCCTTGAGAAGAGTATCCCCTTCATCGTCTCATAATACTCAACAGCCTTGTCCTCGCTGACCGTTACATCACCGATTGCCTCACGCATTAACCTGTCCGCAGCCATCTGACGCGCAAGACTCTTCTTGTAGTCCTCAGGCTTTAACCCTGAATTTGCGAGAACCTGATAGAATGCCTCGCGTGTCGGGAAATATGTGTCGGCGTAATTCTTCATGGCCTGATCTGCCTCTGCGTCCGATACAGTGATTCCCTTCTCCTGAACTTCCTTTGTGAGCTGGGACTCAAGTATCGCCTGATCGAGTACCGACCTGTATATCGCGGGCATGTCGATCGATGTCATGCTCCTTGTGCTGTAGGTGCTGAGGTAATTCCTGAGACGCTGCTCGAGTTCGGAGCGCATTAGAGAGCGTCCGTTGATCTGTGCGACCTCGTAATCCGCCATCGTCCCGTCAGGATTTCGGGAAGGTGTCCTCCTTGTTCCCCTGCCTTCGTACATAAGGAACGTCGAAAGCAGGAAGGCAACGACAATTATTGCCATTATCCATTTCATTTGTGTACGCAGGAACTTCATCATGATTGAATAAAACCTTCTTTCTGTGAATTTTGTACTACGTAGTTTCTACGATTTTGTAATTTTAGCATAAACTACGCAATTTTACACATCAGCTAGAGATTTTCCAGTTTTAGCCTCAGCTTCGAGGTGCGGAATTTCGCCGCCTGAGTTAATCATGATCCTGCGGAGATTTTGTGAGACCTCCTCAGAATCTTTCGCAGGACATTCGCAGACAAGTGAATCGTGAACTTGAAGGAACAGTTCAGCACAGCCAGATTTCGAGAAGTTTATCATTGCCCTCCTCGCAGTATCAGCAGCCGTGCCCTGTATCGGTGAATTTATGAGTGCGCGGTCGAGTGCTTGGCCTTTGGCATTTATCCCCTTTATCGGCCTTATCCTTCCCGCAAGCGTCCGTGAGTATCCTCGTTTCTTCGCGTCATCAACAAGTCCGTCAAGAAATTTCTGAATGCCAGGAAGCGCGTCAAAGTACCGTGTCATTACGTCCTTCGCCTCAGCCCGTCCGACACCCAGCCTCTCGGAAAGCCCGAATGTACTCATGCCGTAGAGAAGCCCGAAATTTATCACCTTCGCGGCTCTTCTCATCTCAGGCGTAACAAACTCAGGGATTACCCCGAATACCCATGAAGCTGTCTCAGTGTGAATGTCCCTTCCGTCAGCAAAAGCCTCAATCAATCTCTCCTCGCCCGACATGTAAGCGAGAACACGAAGCTCAATCTGCGAGTAATCCGCCGAGACAAAAACGTTCTCTGGGTTCACGGGGACGAGACCGGCCTTGATTTTTTCCGCCCACTTCCCGAACGTCGGTATGTTCTGCAAGTTGGGATCTCGTGAACTTAACCGCCCTGTTCCAGTGAATGAAGGCTCGAATGTCGTGTGAATTATCCCGTCTTTGTCGGCAGCTTTCTGAAGAGGAATGACGAAACCCGTCAGCATCTTTGAGAGTTCGCGGTATTCGAGAATCATTGCGGGAATTTCACCGCCCGGCTCGGATGCGAGTTTCTCAAGAACTCCTGCCCCCGTTGAGTATGATTCCCTGTACTTCGTCTTTGCTGTGGGTGTGAAGCCTAGACGCTCGAATAGAAGCTGCGATACCTGCATGGGAGAATTTATGTTTATCCTGAAGCCCGTTGAAGCTGTGAGCTGTACCTCGATGTCAGCGGTTCTACCCTCAAGCTCGGCCTGTAACGACGCGAATTTTTCAGGGTCAAGCCTGATTCCGTGATCCTCCATTTGAGTAAGCACGGGGATCAGCGGGAGGTCTAAATCGTTCATGACATTGCGGAGTCCATCGTAAGAGTCGATTTCAGCGTTTAGGCTTCCGGCAAGTTCAGCAAGATTTTCGCCCTCGTCAATGGCCTTGAGAATCGCGGGGAAATCCTTTCCTGTCTCGTCTGGGTGAAGGAGGTAATACGCGGTCTTCAAGTCCCAAACTCTCGGAGCATAGGAAAATCTTTCGGGTGAACGACGTAATTCGTCCTTGTAGTCGCGGGTGATGATGTCGCATTCAGGGGGAGTGAAGGAGTCTTTGCGGTAAAATTCGCGGGGCAATGGCTTCTTCACGCTTCCTATCCGTTCGAGTACGCGGGTAAGCCCCAATCTCAACGCCAATTCTTCAGCGGCCTCAAAATCAATCCTGTAACTCATGCAGTCATTCAAGAGAGCGTCTTCGTAATTTTCATCTCGAAGCTTTATGAGATTGTCGCGCCTCCATATTGCCGCGTCCCGTCCTGCCTCCTCAAACTTCTTACGCATAGATTTCGGCAGTTCGTTGAGTGAAGCATATATCGCCTCAAGAGTGGGATACTGAGCGAGGATCTTCTTTGCGTTTACGTCGCCGATGCCTTGAATGCCCTTGATGTTGTCTGCCTTGTCGCCAATCATTGCGAGGTAATCAGGCATTGAGGTAGGGTGAAAGCCATACTCCTTTGTGAATGAAGAAGTGTCGTAGATTTCCGCGCCTGATATGCCGTTCTTGATGGGCCTCATCATTCTTATATGCTCGCCGAGAATTTGAAGGAGGTCTTTGTCGGACGAAAGTATAACCGCCTCATGGCCGTTACGTTCTGTAAGCCTCGCCAATGACGCGACTACATCATCAGCCTCTACCCCTTCGCGTATGATGACCTTTATCCCGCATTTGGACAATAATTCCTGAAGTATGGGGAGCTGTATTCTCAGGTCGTCAGCAAGAGGAGACCTTCCGGCTTTATAGTCAGTGAGGAGTTCGTGTCGGAAAGTCTTTCCCTTTGCGTCGAAAACGGCGACAGTGCAGTCCGGCAATAATTCGTCCTGAACCTTGTAGAGCATGTTCATGAAGGCCGTGATCATACTCGTCGGAGTTCCGTCGGGCGCGGTAAGATTTGCGTGAAGAGCATGGAAGCCCCTGTGCGCGAGGCTGTGTCCGTCAACAATTAGAAATGTTTTAATGTGAATCACCCCGTTAATTTGTAAGATGTGAGAATTATAATATGGCTGAAAATTTCAGGAAGGAACAATTTTGATGGAAGAAAAATTACAGTACCTAATCGAGTATCTTCTTGACGAGATGCCGGAGTACAGGAACGACGCTAAGAACATCACTGACCCTTACATGTTGCTACGCTCATTGATGAATCTCAGAGTGCCGGGAAAGATTTTGCCGCCCGAATTTCTCAGAGTACAGGACGAATATCTGTCGGCCATGAGAGATGCGAAGGGTGTAATTGACGCTGAGGGACTTCCAGAGATTCAGCCGGGAATATCGTTATGGCAAGGAGATATTACGCGCCTGAAGTGTGATGCAATCGTGAACGCTGCGAACTCGCTGATGCTTGGGTGCTTCATACCGTGCCACAGGTGCATAGACAACGCGATACATTCATCGGCGGGATTACAGCTCAGGGACGAATGTTACAGCCTAATGAACGAACAGGGCCATGAAGAACCAACTGGGCGCGCGAAAATCACAGGGGGCTACAATCTTCCGGCAAGGCACGTCATACACACAGTAGGGCCGGTAGTCTCGGGAGAACTTACGGACAAACACCGGCGTGAACTTGAGAGCTGTTACAGGTCATGCCTTGAATGTGCGGAGAGTAATGGGCTGAAGAGCATAGCGTTCTGCTGTATATCGACGGGAGAATTTCACTTCCCAAATGACGAGGCAGCTAGAATTGCTGTGAGGACGGTGAAGGAATTTCGGCATTCAGTCATCAAAGTAATATTCAACGTCTTCAAGGATTACGATTACGAGCTATACGTAAAGGAGCTGCAATAATGATTGAGAGATTGAGGAAGGCACTCAATGAGGCTGAGGCGATAATAATCGGAGCGGGATCTGGGCTTTCGACATCGGCGGGATACACATACACGGGCGAGAGGTTCACAAAATACTTCTCAGACTTCGCGGAAAAATACGGCTTCAGCGACATGTATTCGGGGGGCTTCTACCCGTACCCAAGCCCCAATGAGTTCTGGTGCTATTGGAGCAGGTACATATTCATCAACCGTTATAGCGATATTCCCAAGCCCGTTTACTCCGACTTGCTGAGGCTCGTTGAGGGGAGAAACTACTTCGTCATAACAACGAACGTAGATCACTGTTTCCAGCGTTCGGGCTTCGAGAAGTCGAGGCTTTTCTACACTCAGGGCGATTACGGGCTGTTTCAGTGTTCAAAGCCTTGCCACAATAAGACCTACGACAACGAGGCCACAATCACGGCCATGATTGTGCGTCAACACGAGATGAGAGTCCCCGATGACCTTATCCCTCACTGTCCTGTTTGCGGTCGTCCAATGAGCATGAATTTGCGGAGTGATGACACATTCGTTGAAGATGAGGGCTGGCACGAAGCGGCTGAACGTTACGCTGATTTTCTCGAAACGAGCCATGACAGAAAGACGCTCTTCCTCGATTTGGGTTCGGGAATGAACACGCCGGTAATCTTCAAGTTTCCGTTCTGGAAGATGACGAGGACATGGCCGGACGCGATTTATGCCTGCGTGAATCTCGGTGAGGCATATGTTCCTTCGAGGGCGGGAATTTCGGGGCGTTCAATCTGCATTGACGGTGATATTGGGGAAGTCCTGCGTGAATTACGGTGAGTCTGAGACTTTCGAGAGGGACGAAATTGACCGTGTCCCTGAGACTGCGTGCGCCTTCGCAAATTCTGAGGGAGGTGAGATTTCATGCGATGGCTTTGACCCCGTGAGCCTCATTCCTCCGGGAGTGCCTTATGTCCGCGAGGCTTACGGGAGCGTTTACATTCCTCCGTTAGAGTGGCACAAGAAACCTGTAACCTTCAACGGCAAAGTCTACAGGCGCATAGAGGGTGAGAACGTAATCTCAGGCTTTCTTGTGAAATCAATAATGGCTGCAGATTCTAACGAGGCTTCACGCGATGACTTTCCGTTTTCCGCAACGCTCAATGAAAATGACGTTGACGCTTTCACGGCGAGGGTTGTCGAACTTCACGGGGATATGAAGCATTATTCACGGAATGAGCTGCTGAGGAGGACGGGTGTGTACTCAGGAAAACATCTCACTTTTGCGGGGGCGTTAATGTTCGGGGACATCGTGAGGATTGCGGCAAGTCTGGAATATTCTGGCGGGCGGGCTGAGATCGTGGCTGTGAACATTTGGAGGGCAATCACTGAAATTTTGCCGAGACTTACATTCGCGCTCTCTGAGAATTGCGCCCAAGCATTCAAGGAAGCGTTCATCAACTCGCTCTTACATGCTGACTACAACGTCAACAGGCACATCACCATAGCCATACAGCCATCACCGCCGACAGTTACATTCGACAATCCCGGAATGATTCGTTGGACGACACGAAATCACAGGCTTGCGAAAATGTTTGAACTCTCAGGAATCACAGGCGGAAGACTTCACGGCCTCGATATAATTCGCAGCTACATGACA
>JAFRSL010000069.1 GCA_017427625.1 Synergistaceae bacterium
CGTCGTAGTCTTTCCACAGCCCGAAGGCCCTAGAAATGAGAAGCATTCACCCTCTTTGATTTCGAGGTTGAAATCGTCAACAGCCGTTACAGTTCCCATAGTGCGCGTTGTGAATCTCTTTGTAACGTGGCGGAGTACAACCTGATTTTTCATGTTCATGCCCCCTTGCGATCTTTCGTTATCCATGTAACGATTGCATTGCATATTATTATCAGCACAATCGCAACAGATGCCAGAGCCGCCGCCTGAGGAATCATTCCCGCATCACGTAGGGCAAATATCTGAACGCCCAAAGTCCTGCTGTAAGGCCCGTAAAGCAAAATCGACGTTGTAAGCTCCCTCATCGCCGGAAGGAATATCAGGAAGAAACCTGAGACCATCGCGGGCTTGATCAGAGGAAGTGTTATGTCCCTCAATGACTCGGTATGAGTTGCACCGCAAGCCCTCGACGCTTCTTCGAGTGATGAGTTGACCTGTTGAAGCGAGGCTGAGGCACTCTTCATCGAGAACGAAAGGTAACGCGCCATGTACGCCACCAAGATTATCCACACTGTATTGTAGAGGGTGATCTTGAATATCGCGCCTGACCATGACAGTATCACTCCTATTGCGAGGACTGTACCGGGTATCGAGTAAGGGAGGATTGAGAGGATTTCGAGGACGTTCTTTCCGCGCGGTTTGATCCTGTTGATGACGTACGCGATCATAACTCCCAAGAACATACAGACTACACCGGCAGTTACAGACAGGAACAGAGAGTTTTTGATCGAGTCCATTGTCGCTGTCGAGGCGAAAACCTTTTCGTAGTTGCTGAATGAAAAGTTTTTCCACACCAGAGGCAGACCGTATGCCCTCACCAATGCGACGAGGAATATCATCACAAGCGGAACAACAACGATCACAAGCAGCGTCAGACATGCGAGCAGAAGCAGCGGGTATTTTGCACCGCGTAACTTTATCAGCGTTGGGCGCATTGATTTTCCCTTGATGATGTCATAGCTTCCTGAACTGAGTACCTTCTTTTGAATCACGAGAGCAATCGCAACGACAGCCACGAGGAGAATTGACAGTGCCGTCCCCTGACGAATGCCGTCGAAACTTCCGCCCGATTTGTTGATTAAGGCATATATCATCGTTGGAAGGGTGTAGATGTTCTTCGAGAAGCCCAAGATTGACGGAACTCCGAAATGTGCGAGCGACGAAATTAAGATCAACAAGGCTCCGGCTGAGATTGCGGGTTTAACGAGAGGAAGGGTTATCTTCCAGATGACTTGAGACTGACGCGCTCCGGCGATTCTTGCTGATTCCTCAAGAGTTGGATCCATTCTCTCAAGCGCGCTTACTACCTGCATGAAAACGAACGGGAAGTAGTACGAGCATTCGACGAAGATTATTCCGCCGATGCTGTTGATGTTCACGGGTGCGGTTCGGAGGTGGAACG
Organism: Synergistaceae bacterium; assembly: GCA_017427625.1. Lineage (GTDB taxonomy): Bacteria > Synergistota > Synergistia > Synergistales > Aminobacteriaceae > JAFUXM01. The sequence goes on from JAFRSL010000069.1 coordinate 1,442, forward strand.
TTGACATCAGCCAGCGGTTAATGTAGCCCGCCCTCCCTGAGAAAAGTAAATCCCACGCCATTGCCCCGAAGAAAGGAGGGAACATGTAAGGAATCGTGAACAGTGCGCGCATGAAACCCTTTGCGGGAATGTCGCTCCTTCCGAGTAGCCACGCATAGAACAGGCCCATTATTGTCCCGAAAATCGTTACTGCTACGGCGATGATTATCGTGTTCCCCATAGCCTTGAGATTTTCCTTATCGAATATGACCGATGTGAAGAGGGTTAAATCGAATTTTCCCTGATAGAAGAACGCATTGTAGACTATCATGAAAATCGGTATCACCACTATTATGAAAAGAAGGACGAAGCTGAGGCCCGTCATAATTCCGTCAAGTCCTATCTTCTTTCCTTCCATAGCGGCGAGGTCTGATGATGGTTTGCTTCTCATTTTTTTACGCCTCCTTTGCGTGATAGAAGACTGGGTTAAGGAATTTCAGCCCGACCTCTGAACCTTCTTTGACGCTTCCTGCACCGTCATCGAACGTACTGCGCTGGACTCTGACTTCCTGCCCGTTGAAGTCAACGAACATGTTGTACTCACTTCCGAGAAAGACGGAGCGTCTCAACTTTCCGCGAACGTTTGATGTCTCGTCGAAGACAATATCATTCGGCCTTACGCCCAAGTCAACAACCGAAGTGTACTCATCAGGGACAACGCCGTCATATTTGCTGTCATCATTGAAGCACCATGAGCCTGAATTTTTCGAGAGCCTGAAGAAATTTGACACCCCTATGAACTCAAAGACGAAACGGCTTGCGGGACGTAATATTATGTCCTCGTCGGTGCCTATTTGGGACAATTTCCCTTCTGCGTCCATGATTGCCATTTTGTCGCAAAGCTGGAGGGAGGCTTCCTGATCGTGAGTGATGTAAAGGATCGTTGTGCCGATGTTCTTCTGAATCTGACGAATCTCAATCAGCATTTCCTCACGGAGTTTAGCGTCAAGGTTAGTGATTGGCTCGTCCATTACGATTACTTCATCGGAGCTGACCAAAGCCCTTGCGATTGCGACTCGTTGCTGCTGACCGCCTGAAAGCTGGCTCGGAAGGTAAGCTGCGTAATCGCTCATTCTTACCTGTTCGAGCGCGTAATGTGCTTTCCTGTTCATTTCGTCTTTGGGGAGCTTGTGCTTCTTCATGGGGTAACAGACGTTTTCGAGGACTGTCATGTGCGGCCATACTGCATAATCCTGAAATACTACGCCAATTCCGCGCCTCTCTGGGGGAATGTTGATGCGTTTTTCCTTCGAGAATACGCACCTTTCGCCGACGTAAATCTCGCCTGTTGCCGGTTTGTTGAGACCGAGAAGACAGCGCATCAGGGTAGTTTTGCCACAGCCTGAAGGCCCCAAGAGACACATTATCTGCGAATCCTCGACATCGAGCGAGAAGTTTTCGAGAATTTTCTTGTCGCCGTATGAAAAGGAAATGTCCCTGAATCTTATTCCTGCCATAAAATTTTGCCTCCTTTCAACAAAAAACGGAAGCCTTAAAACTTCAAAACCTCCGTATTAGTCTTCTGATTGTGATTACTTCTTGACGTGTATTTCTCCATTTGATATAAATGTAAAAAATAATTTTACCGAACGGTACTTATTTTTCCTGTTAATTTTATTTCTCCTAGTGATTTATATCAATGGAGTTTGTCGCAGAAGTGAAGAACCGTTTACCGCTTTTGCGTGGATTGAAACTTGAATATGTTGTCGAACGTGTTTAGTATCTTGTCCGAGTTAGCTGCCAGAGACTCAAGGTCTACGGTCATTGCGGACTTTGCGATAGCCTCAACGTCAACACCCTCCTGTTCAACGTCATCGCGCACGGAAAGGAGATTGTTTGCGATGAGGATTTTCTGGCCGTCCTTCGAGAGAATGAAGTCGTAGAGGAGTTTGCCGTTCTCATTGTTCGCGCTGCCCTTGACGAGTCCGATGGGTGAGAAGATGGAGATTAAATCTTCCGGCAAATACGTGAACCCTATCGGTGAACCCTGAGCCATGAGGTTATGGGAAACGTAGTCGAGCATTATCCCGACCTGATAGGCACTCGCCGCGACCTGATTGTGTGTTGCCGTTGTACCTGACTCGAGTTCACAGCCGTTAGCGCGGAGCTTCTTGAAGTATTCCTCGCCGTACTTCGGGCTTGCGAGCAATGCGGCGACGAAATACTTTGTTGTTCCGGCGGAAGCTGGGTCAGTCATGACGATTTGGCCTTCCCATTTCGGGTCGAGCAAATCATTCCATGACTTCGGGGCATCTTGAGGCTCTACGAGTGCTGAGTTGTAGCCAATGCCCATGTTCATCATTCTTGCGCCGGTGTAAAATCCGTCGGGGTCGATGAAC
>JAFRSL010000070.1 GCA_017427625.1 Synergistaceae bacterium
AACTACACGCGGATCGGAACGTACTGCAACGCTATAGGCTCCAACGAGTTCACCGCAAAGAATATGGGAATTGATGTCAAAAAGTACAAGCTCATAGGATTCGCGCTGTTACATTTCTTCGTTGGCATCATGGCAATCTTGACGGTCTCATACGGTACGACGATGACAGCATTAACAGGAATGTCAACGATGAGCCGTAACTTTCAGCCGTTAATGGGGACGTTCTTCGGCGTTGCTTTCAGGAAGTACGGCAATCCAATCAGCGCAATAGTGATAGGCGAGTTCATCATCGCAATAATCTTCAACGGCTTCGTGGCACTTGGTGCGCCGACAACGATTCAGAACGTCGTTACGGGTGCGGCACTTCTCGCAATCGTTACGCTTACGGCACGGGGCGGTCGCGGCTCTGTCGTGAAGTAGGGAGGTGCGGAACATGTCAGGTAAAATTTTGCTCAAAGCAGAGCATATCGACAAGAGATTCGGAATCACGCACGCTGTAAACGATGTCAGCATTGACGTTTACGCCGGCGAGATCCGCGCACTGATCGGCGAGAACGGAAGCGGAAAATCTACGTTCTGCCAAATGCTTTGCGGTATATACACGATTGGCGGAGGGACATTCACGCTTGACGGTCAGCCCGTGAACGTCAGGAATCAGGTTGAGGCTAACAAACTCGGTGTCTCAATAATCGTTCAGGAGATGGGGACGCTTTCGGGGCTTACGGTTGCGGAGAATATATTTCTCGGCCATGAAGAACCGTTCATGTCTCACGGCATCAAGAACACAAGGGCGATGATCCGCGAGGGTCAGCGGCTTCTTGATGAGTATGGTTTCACGGGAATACGCGCGGGCGCGATGATTGACAGCTACAACTTCGAGGACAGGAAGCTCGTCGAAATCGTCAAGGCAACCTACATGAAGCCGAAGATTCTAATCGTCGACGAAACCACCACAGCACTCTCACAAAACGGACGACTCGAACTCTACAAGATTATGGCTTCTGTTCGTGATGACGGAAGGAGCGTAATCTTCATCAGCCACGACTTAGGCGAAATTCTCACGCATTGCGACACCATAAGCATACTCAGGGACGGAGAATACATCGACACCGTGAACGCAAAGGAGATTGACGAGGACGGACTGAAACGCCTCATGGTTGGCCGCGAAATAGGCTCGGCATATTACAGGACTGACTACGGCAAGGCAATATCCCCCGAAGTCGTGATGAGCGTGAAGAATGTTACAGTTCCGGGACAGATTAGTGATGTCAGCTTTGACCTTCACAGGGGCGAGATATTGGGCTTCGGCGGACTGAGTGAATGCGGAATGCACGAGGCCGGAAAGGCAGTTTTCGGTGCGTCGTTGGACAGAACAGGAACGGTAAAGCTCGCTGACGGTACAGAAATCAACGACATTCCATCGGCCATAAAGCACTCAATAGCATACGCCTCCAAAGACCGCGACAACGAGTCGATAATCCTCAACGAGTCAATCCGTAACAACATCGTCATTCCGTCGCTTGATGACCTTGCGGAGAATCGAATCCTGAAATCACGGAAGCTCAACAATTTTGCTCAGGAGTTCGCGGATAAAATGCAGACGAAGATGCAGGGTATCAACCAATTCGTTAGCGACTTGTCCGGCGGAAACAAGCAGAAGGTAGTTCTTGCGCGCTGGCTCGGAAAGGGAAGCGATATTCTCGTCCTCGACTCACCGACACGAGGAATTGATGTCAAGGTCAAGCAGGCTATATACGCCTTGATGCAGGAACTCACAGCTCAGGGAAAATCCATCATCATGATAAGCGAGGAAATTCCGGAACTTCTAGGAATGTCGGACAGAATACTAATCATGAAGGACGGAAGAATTAACGGCGAGTTCATGCGAAGCGAGTCCCTAAGCGAAGAGGACTTAATCGCAAAAATGGTATAGGCAGGTGAAATATTATGGCGAATAAAGATGAAATCAGACCGTCAATCCTTGAGAGTGATACGTTCAAAGGGTTATTGCCATTCATCGGGCTTGTTGTTATATTGGGCGCGATGTACTATCTTACGGACGGGCGGATTATGCAGCCCAAACGTTTGCGGCTTCTTCTCTCACAGGTTTACTACCCGATGATTGTTGCGACGGGTGTATTCTTCGTGATGACGCTCGGCTCAATCGACTTCACGGAAGGTTCAACGCTCGGTGTCGCGTCAATAGTTGTGTCGGTGCTGTCGTTCCACAGCATAGCACTGGCAATTATCGGGGGCATTCTTACGGGCGCGGCAATAGGTGCGGTAAACGGCTTCTTTCACGTCAAGTTCAGGCTACAGAGCTTCATCGTAACGATATGCACGATGTACCTTTTCAGGGGAGTCTGCGCTTACTTCACGACCGAGACAGCAATCCCAGCGTCGGCGGCGATCAAGGCACTCGACAGCGACAACCTCAAAATCGGGATAACGGTTGCGGTTCTTGTGGTGGCGTTCTTCCTGTTCAAATTCACGAGGATAGGGAACGATGTCAAGGCTGTAGGTTCGGGCGAGACTGCTGCGAAATTCTCAGGCGTAAGGACGGACAGGGTGAAATTCCTTGCGTTCGTTGCGGCTGGGGCATTGACGGGGCTTG
>JAFRSL010000071.1 GCA_017427625.1 Synergistaceae bacterium
AAATTATACGTCCGCGAAAATTACGGCATTCGTCTCACAAATGACGGCTTACTTTTCAGGAAGCGCGTTCAGGAAATCATCGACCTTGAGGAGAAGACATTGGCTGAGCTCGCAGGAACTGACCAGAACACAATAACAGGGACTGTCTACATCGGTGCAGGCGAGACCGCAGGAGTGAGATATATCGGCAGGGTACTCAGGGAATTACGCAGAGAATATCCTGGCATCAACTACAGAATGATTAGCGGGGACTTCGAGGACGTTGCGGAAAAACTCGGAAAGGGACTGATTGACTTTGGCCTCTTCGTCGGAAAAGCAAACCTCAGCGACTACGATTATATTTCCCTTCCCTATGCTGACAGATGGGGTGCGATAGTGAGTGACGATGACGAACTCGCAGGGCGCGAAAATATTTTGCCCGATGATCTTCGGGGACGCGAGTTATTGTTCTCGCATCAAGCTCACACTCACGGCGAATTTTCCGAATGGCTCGGCTTCCGTTCCGACGAACTCAACATCACAGGCACCCACAACCTCGCATACAACGCATCAATAATGGTGCGTGAAGGACTCGGGATACTCATCACCATTGAGGGCATCGTGAACACTGGAGGCAAAAGCGGGCTGAAGTTCATACCGTTAGAGCCGGAGATTAAGGCCGGATTAGTCCTCGCGTGGAAGAAAGACGCAATTCTCTCGAAAGCAGCGCAGAAATTCCGGCAGAACCTAACGGCATCATTCAGCGAGTCATAGCACGGATAGAGTTCAGGACAGCAAGCACCATAACTCCAACGTCAGCAAAAACAGCGAGCCTCATTCCCGCAAAGCCAAAAGCTCCGAGCGCGAGGCACGCCATTTTTACGGCTATTGAACCGCAGACGTTCTCCCTTACGATTCGCATACACTTTCGGGAGATTCTCACAGCTTCCGTGATTTTCATCAAATCGTCGTCCATAATCACGACATCGGCAGCCTCAATCGCGGCATCGCTCCCGAGCCCTCCCATCGCAATCCCGACATCGGCACACGCTAGAACAGGCGCGTCGTTTATTCCGTCCCCAACGAACGCACGAACTCCCTTGACGCTCTCAGCCTTCTTAACCTTGTCCGCAGGAAGCAATCCTCCGTAGAACTCATCAATCCCGATTGAGCGCGCTGTTTCTTCTGCTGACGACTTAGAATCTCCGGTGAGCATTATGACACGTTCGACACCTTCAGCCCTAAGCATTTCAACCACTGACCTAGCGTTCTCCTTCACCCTGTCCGAGATTACGACATGGCCGGAATATCCTCCGTCAACAGAAACATGAACCACCGTTCCCGCATCCGTGATTGGCTTGACGTCAGCACCAGCAACTTCCGACATAAGCCCCAAATTTCCCGCGAAGACCTCCGAGCCGTTCACTCTCGCACGTACCCCAAAGCCCGGAATCTCCTCCGCGTCCTCAACGCTGCATGTGTCAGCCTCATCAGGATATGCCCGCCTCAATGCGTCAGCTATAGGGTGCGAGGAATAACGCTCGGCATGTGCGGCCATGTGTAGAAGCTCGTTTTCCGCCAACGCCTCAGGATACACCCCCGAAACCTCGAAGACTCCCTGCGTCAATGTCCCTGTCTTGTCGAAGATTACAGACTTGATTTCAGCAAGACGCTCGATGAATATTCCGCCTTTTACGAGAATGCCGCGACTTCCAGCCCTGCCGATTGCCGCGAAGAACGCCAACGGAACGCTCACAACAAGTGCGCAAGGACAGCTAACGACGAGGAATGTCAACGCCCTGTATATCCAAGCCCTGAAATTTCCGGCAAATATCGGAGGGATTACGGCGAGAGCGAGTGCTGATATGCAGACGACGGGAGTGTAGATTTTTGCGAAACGTGTGATGAATCTCTCGGACTGTGATTTTCCGTCGCCTGAAGATTCTATGAGAGCCAAAATTTTCGAGGCTGTTGACTGCTGGAAGGTCTTTGTCGTACGAAGTCTCAGAACTCCCGAAAGATTAACGCTCCCGCTGAGTACATCGTCACCCGACTTCACGCTTCGTGGAACGCTCTCTCCCGTCAACGCTTTCATGTCGAGTCCAGAATGTCCCTCAATTATGGTGCCATCAATCGGGATTTTCTCGCCCGGCTTCACGATGATTATGCTTCCAGTTTCGACTGCTGACGGATCAACTCGCTCTGACTTCCCGGCCTCTGTCTCTAAATTCGCGTAATCCGGCCTCAAGTCCATTAACGCCGTGATGCTCTCGCGTGTCCTATCAGATGCGTAGTCCGAGAAAAGTTCCCCGACCTGATAGAACATCATTACCGCGCAAGCCTCCGTGTAGTCGCCGAGAATTATCGCGCCGATTGTGGCTGTACCCATCAGAAAACACTCGCCGAAAATTTCCCCCGACCTCACGCCCTCCCATGCCTCAGCAAGAACATCATAGCCCGCGATTAAATACGGCACAATGTAGAAGGTTGCACTCTCAGCACCGTAATATTTCAGTCCTGCAAGAATCACTCCCGAAATTACGATCCGCAAAAGAATTTTCACACGCCCGCTCATTTTCTGCACCTCTAATAATCAAATGATTGTTTGAATGTTTGAATACTGGGGCGGATTATACAGCTTTAATTTTAGGAGTCAATATGCTGTGATGGGCAAGTGATCTTGAACATTGCTTCGATTGTCTTGTGGAGTAATTTTGCTTCGTCGGTGTCGTTCAGCGAGTAGTGAATCTCCTGACCCTCACGCTCACCGATAACTAGCCCGCTCTTTCTTAGGAGCTGGAGATGATGGGACGCTACGGCCTTGCTAACACCGATTGCCGCCGCTATGTCAGAGACGCATTCCCTGCTGTGGCACAAGAGCCATAAAATTTTGAGCCTCGTTCCGTCTCCGAGCTGGGCGAAAACTGAGGCCGCCTGTGAAAATTTCCCTCCTTCCGGCATTTTCTCAAGGACAGAAAGTATGTTCTTGTCGTGTTTGTGAGGAAGTTCCTTCATTGCGCTGGCTTATACTCCTTTCTTTCACACAAAAACAGGGAAGCCCCAATCCATGAAGCTCCCCCATCGTCAGCATTAACTCTAGTATTCCTTGATCATACCTGAAAATGTGTTGACCCTTCTCACGAGGCGAAGGACATTTCCCGAAGGAGGTATGTCGCGCGAAAGGTAGTATTCCTCGTCGTCCTCAATGAAACTGAGGTACGTTCCGCTTCCCATTGCGAAGGTCGTTGTGCCGCGCCCTGACTCGAACTTTGCGTACACTGTGGCATCGTAGGGCTTGCTTTTATGCCCTGTTTCATTTTCCGCTGTGTTCACGCCGTCCGCTAGGCTTAGTGTCCTGTATCGCATGAGGTTTCCGCCAGTGAAAGCGATATTTCCGCCCGATGTGAACGAGTCGTTAACGCCCGAAGGATCATATGCGAACACTATCCCTCCAGAATGGTCAGCAGAGTCAGGTGAGTCGTTGACGATGATGAATGATTCGCCCGCCTTGAGTTGCTCACTGAAGCCCAAGTTTAATGTCGACTGTACGGCTTCGCTTCCTGTGTTTGCGACGTAGTACTTTGCTCCGTTCATCCCTGAGAGCCTTGCGCCCGTGTAGATCCTGTAGCGTTTGTTCCTCTCGAAAGCCGGCGAACTTAGCACCATGACTTCCTTAACGTCAGGGCTTATATGCGGCTTTTCCTCAATGTGAGACGAGCTTCCTCCGCCGCCACAGCCTGATATTGCGAACAACGAAAGCAACATTAACGCAAGATATATTTTCCTCATGATTTCCTCCAAGTCTGAAAATTTATGTATCTATTCTACACTAAAAAAAGAGAGTACCCCCTAAGAG
>JAFRSL010000072.1 GCA_017427625.1 Synergistaceae bacterium
AAGTACGCCTACATCAGAATGCCTAGCAGCGAATTGAGGCTCGTCCTTCTTGAGTGCATGGCTACGGTCGGACAGGTCGGCAACGAAGACTACGACAATATCTCATGGGGCAAGGCCGGCAAAACCCGCTGGAAGGGTCGCAGGCCAGTAGTTCGCGGAATGGTCATGAACCCAGTGGATCACCCTATGGGCGGCGGTGAAGGAAAATCAAAATCCAATAAGCACCCCGTATCACCTTGGGGAACTCCGGCGAAGGGTTACAGAACTCGCAAGCGGAAGCCGTCAGACAAACTGATTATCCGCAGGCGTTATGACAAGTAAAAGGAGCTGATAAAACAATGCGCTCATCGAAGAAAGGGCCTTTTGTTGAACAGAGGCTCCTCGACAGAATTGAAGCTATGAACGTCTCAGGCGCAAAGAAAGTCATCAAGACATGGTCAAGGCGTTCAATGATAGTGCCTCAGATGATCGGACACACTATCGCTGTTCACAACGGGAAAATGCACCTCCCCGTCTACATCAGCGAGAACATGGTGGGGCACAAACTGGGCGAGTTCGCTCCGACAAGAAGGTTCGGGCATCACGCTGGTCAGGACAAGAAGAAGTAGAGGTAGATCATGGCAGAGATTAAATTAGCAGTCGCAAAAACTAAGAACGCCAGAATTTCACCCTACAAAGTCCGTCAGGTATTGGCGTTGATTCGCGGGAAGTCGGCGGAAAAAGCTCAGGTTATATTGAAATTCAGCGACAAGAAGGCCGCAGGTATCATCCTCAAGGTCTTGAACAGCGCAATGGCGAACGCTGAACACAACTACGGTATGGACTTGGACAAGCTCTATGTTCACGAGGCTTTCGCGGATCAGGGGCCGGTGATGAAGAGATTTCGTCCCGTTTCAATGGGCCGCGCTCACCCCTACGTCCACAAGTTCACTCACATTACCGTGAAACTCGGCGAACGTCAGCAGGAGGCAAAGTAAATGGGACAGAAAGTTCACCCAATCGGCTACCGTCTCGGTGTTTCGAGCGAATGCCAGTCGAGATGGTATGCCGACAAGAAGAATTACGCAAAGAAGCTCCATGAGGACATCAAGCTGCGTAAGTACATCATGAAGAAGTGGGAAGGCGCAGGTATCTCCCGCATCGAGATCGAGCGCGTAGGACCGGTCGTCCGTTTCACGATTCATACAGCTCGTCCGGGCGTAGTAATTGGCAAGGGCGGCAATGAGATTCAGAACATCAAGAATGAGCTTCAGGCAATCACGGGCGGCAAAGTAATGGTAAACGTCCATGAGATAAAGAATCCTGACGTCGAAGCACAGCTCGTGGCAGAAGGAATCGCAAGCTCGCTCGAACGAAGAGTGTCATTCAGACGCGCAATGAAGCAGGCTATTTTCCGCGCAACTAAAGCAGGTGTCAAGGGCATCAAGGCTCAGGTTGCAGGAAGACTCGGCGGTGCTGAAATCGCAAGGACTGAGTGGTACAACGAGGGTCAGCTTCCTCTTTCGACGATAAGGGCTGACATTGATTACGGTTTCGCTGAAGCCATCACTATGTACGGCGTAATCGGATGCAAGGTCTGGATTTACCGCGACCGCAAGAACGAGAAGGCCGCAGCTCCGGCACGTCCGGCTCGTAACAGGCCGGCAGCGAATAAGGGGGCATAAATCACCATGTTAATGCCCAGCCGTGTTAAATACAGGAAGTCCCACAGATCGCCCCTTCGTGGAATCTCGAAAGGCGGCACAACCATCGCTTTCGGAGACTTCGGTATCCAGGCCCTCGAAAACGTTTGGCTCTCAGCAAGACAGATTGAGGCAGCCCGTGTAGCGATTTCACGTAAGATGAAGAAAGGCGGAAAAATCTGGATTCGCGTTTTCCCTGACAGACCTTACACAAAGAAGCCTCTCGAAACTCGTATGGGTAAGGGAAAAGGTGCACCGGAGTATTGGGTTGCAGCAGTCAAAAGAGGCCGCGTTCTCTTTGAGTTCTCAGGAATTTCAGAGGACGTTGCACAGGAGGCTTTCAGAACTGCAAGCCACAAACTGCCGTTGAAGGTTCGCTTTGTTCGTAGCGGAGGGAGTGATTAGCCTGATGGACGCGAGCGTAAAGCCGGAGAAGCTCAGGGAATTAACGAGCGAGGAAATAGCCGGTAAAATCAAGGAGTATAAGACCGAATTATTCAACCTGCGTTTTCAGAATGCTGTGGGTCATCTCAAGAATACTAGCCGTATCCGCGATGTCAGGAAAACTATCGCAAGGCTCATGACTATAGCAGGCGAGAAGGCAGATATTAAGCCAGAAAAGGAAGCCGACAATGCCGAGTAAAGTTAGAACGGGTATAGTCGTCAGCAACAAAATGGACAAAACAATAGTTGTCCGTGTTGAGAGAATGGCAGAACACCCGCTTTATGGTAAAAGAATTAAACGCGCAAAGAAATATGTCGCTCACGATGCGGAAAATCAGTGCGGAATGGGCGATGAAGTAAAAATCCGCGAGACAAGGCCGCTCAGCAAAACCAAACGCTGGGAGCTTGTCGAAATCATGAGGAAGGCTCCTGTATTCGGCAGCGAGGCAGAAGGGGAACTGGAGGGTTAAAAGATGATACAGCTTACCAGTGTTCTTAACGTTGCCGATAATTCAGGCGCAAGAAAGCTATTCTGCATTCAGGTTATGGGCGGAAGCAAACGCCGTTACGGGACTATAGGCGATGTGATTGTCGCGTCAGTCCGTGAGGCCATTCCGAACAGCAACATACCGAAAGGCAGCGTAGTGAAAGCCGTAATAGTTCGGACAAAGAAAGAAGTCCGGCGCAGGGACGGGACATATGTACGTTTCGATGACAACGCAGCAGTTCTCATTGACGCTAACGGAGAACCGAGAGGGACTCGTATTTTCGGGCCTGTCGGACGTGAGCTAAGAGCGAAGAAATATATGCGTATATTGTCCCTAGCTCCTGAAGTTGTGTAGGAGACTGAAAAATGACAGTAAGACTGAAGAAAAATGACCGTGTGAAAGTTATCACCGGCAAGGATAAGGGCAAAGAAGGCAAAATCATACGCCGTATTCCTGAAAGGGATTTGGTTGTTGTCGAGGGCGTTAATGTCGTCTCAAGGCACGTAAGACCCAGCCAGAATAACCCCCAGTCCGGGATAATCAAGCAGGAAGCTCCGGTTTATGCCAGCAAGGTTATGCTTGTCTGCCCCCAGTGCGGGAAAGCCACAAGAGTCGGAGCTTCATTCCTTGAGAACGGGAAGAAAGTCCGCGTCTGCAAGAAGTGCGGAGAAATCATAGATCGCGGAGGACTTTAAGCCATGACACCGAGAATGCTTGAGAAATACAAGAATGAAGTCGCCCCCGCTATGCTCCGTGAATTTGGGTACAAGAACACAATGCAGATGCCCAAAATCGAGAAAGTAGTCGTAAACATCGGAGTCGGCGATGCAAAGCTGGACATAAAATTTATGGATACGGCTATTGCGGAACTCAGAGCGATTACAGGCCAGCAGCCCTTGCTGAAACGCGCAAAGAAATCAATCGCGGGCTTCAAGGTTCGCCAGAATATGCCGGTTGCCTGCTGCGTAACACTCAGGGGCGCAAAGATGTGGGAATTTCTCGACAGGCTCATATCACTTGCACTGCCGAGCATTAAGGACTTTCAGGGAATCTCGCGAAAAGGTTTTGACGGTCGCGGAAACTTCAACTTGGGGCTCCGCGAACAGTTAATTTTCCCTGAGATAAGCTATGACAAAGTAATACGTTCGCGCGGCATGAACGTCTCAATCGTAACAACAGCAAAGACAGACGAAGAAGCGTTTGCACTGCTTAAGGGACTCGGAATGCCGTTCAGGACAGGAAATCAGGGGGCATAAATAACAAAATGGCAAGAAAAGCATTAAAGTTGAAGGCAAAGCTCCCCCCGAAGTTCAGCACAAGACAGCACAACCGCTGCCCGTTATGCGGAAGGATTCACGGCTACATCAGAATGTTTGACATGTGCCGCTGCTGCTTCAGGAAGATGGCGCGAGAGGGATTATTCCCCGGCGTTGTCAAATCAAGCTGGTAAAGGGGGCGGGTTAGATTGTACGTAAATGACCCGGTTGCAGACATGCTCACGAGGATACGAAACGCAAATCTCACCTACGCAGAGAGCGTTGACGTACCTTCAAGCAAAATGAAACTGGCACTGGCAAGAATCCTCAAGGACGAAGGCTACATCAGGAACTTCAGAATGATTACTGACCCTGCAAAGCCTTACGCCGAAATCAGGATTTACTTGTCATACGGAAACAGCAAAGAGCGCGTAATTCAGGGACTCCGCAGAATCAGCAAGCCCGGCAGAAGAATCTACGTTGGCCGCGACAAAATCCCCGTCGTAATGGGCGGACTCGGCCTCGCTATTCTCTCAACGTCAAAAGGACTCAAAACCAGCGTTGAGGCCGGAAAATTAGGTCTCGGCGGAGAAGTCCTCTGCTACGTTTGGTAGGAGGTATCATCATGTCTCGTATCGGACGCAAAGCAGTAGAAATCGCAAAGGGCGCAAGCGTTGAAGTCAAAGGCACCGACATTGTGGTGAAAGGCCCTAAAGGTGAGCTTCACGCCGAATTAATGCCGGGAATTTCTGTTGATGTTGACGGCGGACTCGTAAAAGTCTCACGCTCAAACGAAGAGAAGCAGACAAGAGCTTGGCACGGAATGACACGCGCTCTCATCGCAAATATGGTAACGGGCGTAACGTCAGGTTTCTCCAAGACAATGGAAATCGTCGGAGTCGGCTGGAGAGCAGCTCTTCAGGGCAAAAAGTTGGTTCTCAATCTGGGATATTCACACCCGATAGAGTTCACGCCCCCTGAAGGAATCGAAATCGTAGTAGAAAATCCCATCAAGTTTCATGTGAAGGGAATCGACAAGGAATTAGTTGGCCAGACATGCGCCCTGATAAAGAAATTCAGACCGCCGGAGCCTTATCACGGAAAGGGAATCAAATTCGAGAATGAATATATCCTCCGCAAGGCCGGCAAGACTGGGGCGAAATAAATCATCATGAAGAAGAGAAGCAGAAATGACATGCGCGTATTAAGGCATGAGAGATTACGCAGGACGCTCACAGGCACAGCAGAAAAGCCGCGTCTTTGCGTTTTCAGAAGCCTCAAGAATATTTACGTTCAGGTTATCGATGACGACAAAGGACACACGCTCGTATCAGCGTCAACCCTCGACAAGTCATTACAGCCCGAACTCAAAGGACACTGCAATGTTGAAGCCGCAAAAGTAATCGGCAAAGCTATAGCCGAACGCGCAAAGGCAAAAGGTATCAGCAATGTTGTGTTCGACAGGGGCGGACATGCCTATATCGGTAAAGTTATGGCGGTGGCTGAGGCTGCCAGAGAAGGAGGGCTTGTATTCTGATGCCCAGAAGAAATGAGACAGAGGCAGCAGAGCTTCAGGAACGTGTAGTAGCGATTAACCGCGTCAGCAAAGTCGTAAAGGGCGGAAAAAGATTCCGTTTCGCAGTACTCGTAGTTGTAGGGGACGGAGCTTCACAGGTCGGCACAGGAATCGGAAAAGCTAAGGAGATCGCCGAGGCTGTCCGCAAAGGAATCGAGAAGGCCAAGAAGAATATGGTCTCCGTCAAGCACGCAGGCAACACGATTCCTCATCCCGTTGTCGGTGAGTTCGGCGCGGCAAGAGTCCTCCTCAAGCCCTGCCCTGAAGGCACGGGAGTCATTGCAGGCGGAGTCGTCCGCGCGATTATGGAGCTTGGCGGCGTGAAGGATGTCGTAACCAAAGTAACAGGCAGAACGTCAAACGCAATCAACGTAGCCCACGCGACACTTGAGGCCATCAAGATAACGCGCACTGAGGACGAGATCATGAAGCTCAGGGGACTTGCCGGGAATGACGGCGCGGAAGAAGCGGAAGGTGATTCACATGGCGAAAATTAGGGCGAAGTGGGTCAAGAGCGCAATAAGTTTCCCCGAAAGGCAGAAGCGCACGATAAAGGCACTCGGTTTCCGCAAGCTGAACTCTGAGGTAGAGCATGAAGACATGCCCCAGGTTCGCGGAATGATTGAGCATGTGCGCCACCTGGTAACATGGGAGGTCGTGGAATGATAACGTTACAGGATTTGCACCCCGTCAAAGGCTCAACCCATAAGGCCAAGCGTCTCGGCCAGGGCATCGGCTCAG
>JAFRSL010000073.1 GCA_017427625.1 Synergistaceae bacterium
TAATCTTCGAGATTTTTGGGACAATCTGGTAATTCGGGGTGTCTCAATTTTTATTATGAATATGCGGTGATATAATCGCGGGAAAATCACACAAGGAGGCCGGAATTATGGCAGTAAATCTAAGGGGAAGAAGTTTCCTGACGTTAATGGATTTCACCCCAGCCGAAATAGATTATCTCCTCACGCTATCAGCAGACCTTAAGGCAAAGAAGCGCGCAGGTATTCGCGGACAGACCCTCGCAGGGAAGAACGTCGCACTAATCTTCGAGAAGTCATCAACAAGGACACGCTGTGCTTTCACGGTGGCCTGCAACGATGAGGGAGCGTTCCCCGAATATCTCAACAAGAATGACATTCAGCTCGGCGCAAAGGAAGACGTTAAAGACACGGCCCGCGTTTTGGGCCGAATGTTTGACGGTATAGAGTTCAGGGGCTTCAAGCAGTCAGTTGTCGAGGAGCTTGCGAAGTATTCAGGCGTGCCAGTCTGGAACGGTCTCACTGACACCGACCACCCTACACAAGTTCTTGCCGACTTCCTAACACTCCGTGAGAATTTCGGGACTCTCAAGGGGCTAACTCTCGCATATCTCGGAGACGGCCGAAACAACATGAGTAACGCCCTAATGATCGGCTGCGCGAAAATGGGAATAAACTACGTCATCAGCACTCCCAAAGAGCTTGAGCCTGACGCTGAACTTCTCGCAAAATGCCGTAGCATAGCAGCGCATTCGACAATCAAAGTCATCAATGACCCGAAAGAAGCCGTGAAGGGTGCAGACGCGATATACACCGATGTTTGGGTCTCAATGGGCGAGGAGGCACTGAAGGAGGAACGTTTCAGGCTTTTGGGCGCGTGGCAGGTAACAACCGAAATCATGAACGCTACGGGAAAGGACACGACGATATTCCTTCATTGTTTGCCGGCGGTCAAGGGCGCAGAGGTTACGGAGGAGGTATTCGAGTCGGAGAGGTCGAAAGTTTTTGACGAGGCCGAAAACAGAATGCACACCATAAAGGCCGTAATGGTTGCGACGCTTGGGGCATGAGCTACGGAAAGGACAGCGCGCGGATTGAGTTACGCGGGAAACTCGACAGCCTCAACGCGAGAATCATAATGTCTCAGGCAGAGTCGGACTCTCTGGAATATATTGCTGACCTTGAGGAACTGAGGGCGGTCGTGAATCGTTTGCAGAGGTGCGAGGCTTGCGCCCAGGTTTTTGCGGATAGAATGACGCTCTGGGGGCTTGACGAGGACGAGGTACACACTCGCTCACACAATCCGGCGAAATATTACGGTCTCAGCCATATTCTCCCACATCACGAAATGGGGCGGAAGTCTGCGGAACTGAATGTTCTTCGTACTCTAGTGCGTGAGACGGAACTTTGCGCGGTCAGGGCTTTCGGCAGTAATGACAGTCTCAGGATATGCCATGTACTTAACCGGCTCAGCAGTGCGCTTTATATTCTTACGTATAAATATCTTCCAGAGAACTACAACAGGGTTATACATTTTGGCTCCTCTGAATGACAGGGGAGCTTCTTCTTCATGGCCGTGTGTCAGTCAGCAAAATACTGTGCTTTAAGTTCCTCGACCATTTTCTCATTCTTCTTCACTTCCGACACAGCATCGTCAAGCCACTTCAGACCCTCATCGTATTTTCCGAGCTTCTTGTAGCATTTCGCTATGCAGAGCTTGTATATCGCCTCGTACTCATTGATGGTCATGTGCCACAACGCTTCCTTGTAGTACGTTATTGCGCCCTCATACTCTCCTGTGTTGTACAGGGAATTTCCGGCCATAAAGTTCATCACGCACTTCTCCTCGCTGGTGTTCTTTATGCCGTTGTCGAGAACATGAAACGCCTTCATGTAATCCTTAGTGCCATTGCTAAGCTCTCTCCTTTCACCGTAGTCCTGAGTTTGTATTATACACAGGCCTCCGGAAAGTCATACGGTTTTGTGTGCTGCTGTGGGTTTACAAAATTTCACACAAAATAAAAAATCCCCGAGTTTATCAGGGATTTTCGTGTTCTTTTTACAAACTTTGAGCGGAGAATGGAGGATTCGAACCCCCGGAGGCTTGCACCTCAATTGATTTCAAGTCAACCGCCATCGACCACTCGGCCAATTCTCCTCAAAACGAGTGTTATTATATCACATAGTGTATAATTTTGTGCAAGTCCAATTTTCAGGAGGCTAAGTAACAGCTAACAAAAACTTATAAAGGAGGTTATTTTGATGGAGAGAAAATATCCGCCGCTTGAAATAGTTGCGCCGTTAATGTTCGCGGTCGTATTTGTGGTTATGCTGATATATTCGCGCTTTGAGCCTAATGTTGAGGACGTTGACACTTCGTATGTGATGGAACATTTAGGGGAGACTGGCTATGTTCTTGTTGATGCGCGTACGGAAGCAACGTACTTTGGGAAATCGCCTCGTCCTGGAGTCCCAGGCGGACATATTCCAGGTGCAGTGAATTTCCCGACGGCGCAGCTCGTAGGACGCACCGACATTGTAGCGGCTCTTCTCGCAAAGGAAGGTATTACGAAGGACAAAACTATAATAGTTTATTGCAGTGCTGGAGCATTGTCTGAAAGATTTGCGGACCAGCTTGTGAGACGGTTCAATTTCTCGTCATCTCGTATCAAGAATTATCGCGGCAGTGTTCTTGAATGGATAAAAGCTCCCCATAATGTTCTTCTTCCGCCAGATCATGAGACCGATTTTGCTGAGGACATGCACTCCCAGAAGTTCAAGGGGAAATAACATTGAATGTATATCTCAAAACATTGACAGGTAACACCATTCCTTATAAATGCCTAAAAAATATTGTTACCGAACGGTAGAGATATTTTCAGGTAACATTATTTCTCTGGTTCGCCGGAGTTTGTCGCTTAAGCGAAGATACCGTTTAGAGTTTGGGCGTGGATTGAAAAAGGGGTAAATAATATCCAGCGTCCTCGTAATTCCTGTCTTTATGTCGTAACGCGGAGACCACCCCAAAGACTTTATGCGCGAGGCGTCCATTATTGCTTTTGAGGCGGGACTGTAGCCCCTTCGCTCGTTTTCGTCAGGAAGCTCGAAGATTACTTTCTTCCCTGAATATTCCGCGACTATCCCGGCAAGTTCACGGAGAGTTATGTCAGACTTCGAGTCGGCGATGTTGCAGGGAGTTCCTGTCTCACCTCTCAACATAACCGTCAGCAAACCCGAAACAGCGTCAGCAACGTAGCTGTATGAGAATAGCTGTGTTCCCTCGCTCTTCAGCACGATGTCCTCATGTTCGACTCCCTTTCTGATGAACTGTGAGATTGCTTTAGTGTCGTCCATCTTCATAGTGGGTCCGTATGTCCTCGAAAATCTTGGAATAACAACGTCAAGCCCGTATTGCTGAATGTATGACTGGCAGAGAGTCTCCCCGCAACGTTTTGCCTCGCAGTATCCTGAGCGTGCTTTCGAGATGTCGATGTTTCCGCAGTAGTCCTCAGTGAAATATTCTGTGTCGCCCCTGTTCGCGCCGTAGACTTCGACTGATGACGCGAATACGAATCTTTCCGTGCAATGTTCGAGCGAGAATTTCAGCATGTTGTTGAGGCCGATTATGTTGGTGGTGATTGTGCCAACTGGGTCTGCTGAATATGCGCGGGGGTGTGTGTTGCTTGCAAGGTGCAGAACGAAATCATAATTTCCCCCGAAGTCCTCAAGAGGCTCGTTGATGTCGAATGCCGTAAATTTGAAGCTATCATCTCCAGTGTAATCACTGAATCTTGCGTTTGCTGACTCAATATTTCTCCCAATTGCGTGGATCTTTATGCCCTGCTTCCTCGTCATAAGAACGTCAACAAGAAAGCTCCCAATCAATCCCGAAGCTCCTGAAATCAGAAAACTTTTCCCCGTCAGCTTCTCCCATTCGAGTGGCAAAGCAGCGACATACCCGACATCATCAACGTAAAGAGGATTATTGCAGACCATAGATAGAGTCTCCTTCCTTCCTTATGAACGATTTGAAGAGTTCGAGGTCGTCCTTTGTGGTGAGCTTGATATTTTTGTCTGACCCTGCGGCAAAGTACAGCCTCACTCCCAAATCCGCCATCATCGTATTCGCGTATGATGAGCCGTGAATGCCTATACCCTTGTCGTAAGCCTCATGATATTTCTCGTCGAGCAGTGAGAACTTGTAGGCTTGAGGAGTTGAAACGCGCCTCAGAGTCTCGCGGGGAATGTAGCGAGTCGTCGAAATCTCGTCGTCAATGATGAATATCTGCTCGTTATATGGGAGCGATGTTACAGCGTTCCCGTACTGCCTGCACTTCACGATAACGTCCGATAATACCCCGTCATCGACAAGCGGGCGGATACCGTCATGGATTATCACAATGTCGTCAGGCTCGCACTTTCCCTCAAGGTTGAAGACACCGTTTCGGATTGATTCCTGAGCTGAGTTACCGCCGTTGATTACCCATTGCAATTTTGTGATGCCGAACTGCTTTGCGTAAGCCCTCAAAATGTCGTGCCACCCTTCAAGGCATACCACTTCGATAGCGTCAATGTCAGGGTGTTTCTGGAACGCCGCGAGAGTGTAGATGATTACGGGTTTGTCATTGACGTTGATGAACTGCTTGGGTATCTCGTAGTGCATTCTCGAACCCACACCGCCCGCGATGATTATAGCTGTATTTGCCATGATAACGCCTCCTTGTGGGATAATTCTAACAGGAGATGATATTTTTGACAGTACCAATCTTAGATTTGTCGCGTTCATTCGGCGATATAAAGCCTGAAGTCTTCGCGGCAATGGAAAGAATTTTCGCGGCACAGAGTTTTATTTTGGGCCAAGAAGTGAAGACGTTCGAGGGACATTGCGACTCATATCTCGGTGTCCCTGAAGGTTCGTGTGTTGGCTGTGCGTCGGGGACAGATGCCCTTCTTCTCGCGCTGATGTCTGTTGACATAAAGCCGGGCGACGAGGTAATCACGACCCCTTTCACGTTCTTTGCGACTTCCGGAACGATAGCGAGGCTCGGAGCTGTGCCGGTATTTGCTGACGTTGACCCTTCAACCTACAACATCGACATAGCTCAGGCAATGAGCAAAATCACGTCGCGCACAAAAGTATTCCTGCCCGTTCATATTTTCGGACAGATGGCACCGATTGTGGGCGTAATATCGGAGCTTCACGAACGCGGTATCAAGGTCATTGAGGACACAGCGCAGGCGTTTGGTTCGACTCGTTTTGCTGACGGTGGGATACTTCGCGCCGGAACAGTGGGAGATGTTGGGTGTTATTCGTTCTTCCCGACAAAGAATCTCGGGGGCTGCGGAGACGGCGGAATGGTCGTAACGTGCGACAAGGATCGTGCCGAAAGACTCAGGAAATTGCGCGTTCATGGTTCAGGGACGACCTACTATCATGACGAAGTGGGGATAAATTCGAGGCTTGACGCGATTCAGGCAGCGATACTCGATATAAAGCTGAAGCACCTTGAGGAATGGAACGAGGAACGCCGGAAGATTGCCGACTACTACCGCCTGCTATTCAAGACGCATGATGTTCAGGAGTTCATCACTGCGCCCGTTGAGCTTGAGGGGAATTACCACATCTATCATCAGTATGTTGTGAGGGTTCGTGAGAAGCGCGATGAGCTTATGGAGTATTTGAACACAGAGGGATTCGCAGTGAGGGTGTATTATCCTTTGCCGCTGCATCTTCAGCCGTGCTTTGCGTACTTGGGCTACAAGGCCGGAGATTTCCCAGTCAGCGAGAAGTTGTCGCATGAAGTCCTTGCGCTGCCGGTATTTCCGGGACTTACTCAGAGCGAACAGGAAGCACTCGTCGAGAAGATTGCAAAATTCTTCGGAAAGTGAAATTTCTCCTCCCCCGCTTTCTAACGAGGGAGGAATTTTTGTTACTCAGCCCTGAGAGTGAAGAGCGTGATTTCCGACGGGTCGAAAACTCTCATAGGGAAGCCGTCCCACTGTGAAGTACCCGGACTGACGTAGAGCCTCATTCCGTCAATGTCATACCAGCCTCGAACGAAGCCGCCGTTGAATTTCCGCGTAAGCTCGTAGACTACGGGCATTTGTCCGCCGTGTGTGTGGCCTGAGATTTGAAGCGCGATGTTGAGTTTTGCGTTCTCGCGGGCGAAGCGTGGCTGATGATCCATCAATATCACCGGGACGTTTTCGGGTGCACCATTGAGGGCGCGGGGAGTGTCATGATTTCCGCCTGTTGGGTCAGGAACTCCGGCGATTACGAGGCGCGAGTCTCCCGAAGCTATCACAACATGCTCATTCTCAAGCCACTTTATCCCGAAGCCTGCGAGTGTCTCAAGCCAGCCTTGAAGGTCGTAATAATACTCATGGTTTCCCGTTACAGCATAGACACCATATTTCGAGCGCAACTGTGTAAGAGGCTCAAGGTCTCCGCTTCTCTTGCTGACATGGCCGTCAACGAAGTCGCCGGGTATGAGTATCAAATCTGGATTAAGCGCGTTTGTTTTGTCGACAACTTCCTGAACGAACGGCCTCCTGTTCACCGAGCCTACGTGAATATCGACGAGCATCGCTATTTTCATACCGTCAAGATTTTTCCCAAGCCCTGAGATTTTCACGTCATATTCGACGACATCGGGGACTCTTGTTCCGGCATATACACCGTAAATCGTAGTCATTGCCGCGACAATGAGGACGCTCAGGGACGCATAATGAGCTGGAAATTTTGCGCGTGAAAAAATCTTCCAGAGGACGAACGCAATATCCTTGACGACACAGATTATTGCGGCGGCGA
>JAFRSL010000074.1 GCA_017427625.1 Synergistaceae bacterium
CTGAAATTCCACTAATATGGCTAAACATTTCGATATCGTTGTAACCAAGACCTACGGAATAATCCCGATTCGCCCACAGAAGCCCGGTCATCTTGTCCATGAGGATATACTTGTTGTTCTTGAAGAAGTACCATCTCTGCGACTTTATCGCGTCAAGTATCCTGTTCCTGCCCTCGTCGCTGAGGGACTCAATCTCCGCAAGTTCGGCCATGACATCATCGCGCTGTGCCGTAAGTTCAGAGAGTGTTGACATGAATCATTCTCCTTTGCGTTGGAATGCTTGATATTTTACACTAACGGGGCGAGCCGTCAAATGTAAATGGCTGGTTAGGCTTTCCCTTCTTTTCGGAATACTCTCATAACGAGGGATATTCCCTCAGCAAACGCACCAAAAAGTGCCTTTATCCCCGCCACAATCTGAGGCATTGCGAACACCACAAGGATTATCGACAATAACCAGTAATCCCAGTGATACAATCCGGCTACATCGTGCTTCAGTCCCTCAACGTCCCGCTGTAACTCCACAACCGCCGTCGTCAGAGTATCAAACTTAGAATCGATCTTCTCGAACTTGGCATCGATCTTCTCCTCGAACTTGTTGATTCTGTCGTCGATCTTCTCTGCGAATGCGTTGAAGTCCTTCATCATCTGCACACGAAACTCCGCATTATCCGCCCGCATATCCGAAAGCTGTTTTTCCGTCTGGGCAAAGTGTTCCCTCAGCAACGACTCAATCCTCGAAATATCTTCGCTCGCCATGATATAATTCCTCCCTTATCTTGTTTTATTATAATTATATATAATCTACACCGTCAAATGCACATGGCATACAAGAATGCCCCCGTACCTCCCGCAGCAACACATACTCAACGTAGGACGGCCTCAAAACATCAGGGCTGCCTTTTCTTCACGCATACAACTTCCCGGCCTCAGCAATAAAATACCTCGCATACGCCGGAAGATAGCTCCCCTTCCTCATGGCCGCAACAAAATCACTGTACACTCCCTCCCCGAAACTGTACGTGTCAATCTCAGGCTTCGGAGAGTGCCACCTCAAATGAGACTCGAATATAAATGACACTCCCCAGCCCTGCTCGGTCAATGAGATTACGGCGGGCATGTTGTTCGTCGTAATGGAGTTCGCAAAATCTATTCCTGCCTGCTTCAAGTAATGCCGCGAAATCTGCCCCGTTCTCTGTTCAGGCGACAACAGTATCAACCTCTCATCGCGTATCGCCGACAAGTCAAGTCTACCGTCAACAGATGAAGCCCTCGCCTTATGGTTGCGGCACGTGCAAATCAGCAGTTCTTCAGGCGCAAGAGTCTCGTACTCAAGGTGAGGATTGAGCTTGTGGGGCTTGCTGTAGAACGCCAAATCTATATCACCGTCAACAAGTTTCACGTCAATAGCCGCACTCGTTCCCTCAAAGATATTCACCTTAACATTCGGGTACTTCCTGTTGAACGCTGGAAGAGTCTTCGGAAGCATGAACGCACATCGCATGTTAGGAAGCCCGATATTCAGGACACCAACATTGCGTTTTATGATGTCGGAAAGTTCAGCGTCAAGGCTCGATTTAAGCTCAAGAATCTGATGCGCGTACTCAAGGTAACGCCTGCCTGCATACGTCGGAATATATTTCTTGTCGGCGCGGTCAAAAAGTTTCAGCCCTAACTCGTCCTCAAGTCCCGCAAGAAATTTGCTCAGATTAGGCTGGCTGATATAGAGTGCTTCGGCAGCCCGTGTGATGTTCTGGTGCTTTGCTATTGCAGTTATGTATGAAAGCTCTCTGAAATCCATAAAGTATTATCCCCCCAATCGTGTTTCGGCCATGCTTTTAACAGGTAATTTCGCAAAAACAGGCTTAAATTTTTCACGGTCAGAAATGCGGCATACGCACCAATAATCTGCGCTGAACTCGGAGTCAAGTATCGGAATACTGACTCTTCCTGCTATTTTTTCTCCGCGCTGAAGATAGAAACTTGACGTGAAAACAGGAAAAGCAGAGGCATCGGCTATCTCTGTGAACACATCAAAATCATTCTGCAACAAAAACTTTGAGTCCGGCATCTTCTCAGCGCATAAGTCATGCCAGAAGCCAATCGCCGAATAAAGCAGCATTGTCTGACCGTTTAACTCGTCGGGATATATTCCTTCACGCGAAGACAAAGAGTGCTCCGGCGGAAGGGAGATATATATCTGTTCATGTCCGCAATGCTTGCAGTATAACTTTTCGTCATGAGGCTGTTCATGAAGCACTACAAGCTGATAAATTCCGTCATATAATCCCTCTAGGAGCTGGGTGTCAGATTTCAGTTCTGAGTTTATGTTCATTTCAGGATAAAGCGTAGATATTAGGGCAATCATTTCACGGTACGGAACTGAGGCGCAACACCCGATTGAAATTGTGTGCTGGCTTCGTTCAAAGAATCTTACCTTGTCGACCATGCTGTCCATGTCCTGCAAAATCAATCCTGCCAATTCAGCGGCTAATATTCCTGACTGATTCAGAGTGATTTTATTCTTTCTGCGCTCGAAAAGCCTGACCTTGAAAACGTCCTCTAATTTCTGCATCGAACGGCTCAATGCCGGCTGTGATACATATAATTCTTGCGAGGCAGCTGTCAAAGTTCCGCAGCGGGCAAAAGTTACAAGGCATTTAAGCAAATACGTATCAATCATTTTTCATATCACCTGCTATCTCATCAATATAAGTCCAAGTTATACTAGCTTAACGTTTCGGCATTGTACTTCCAGGATTACTTTTTGTAAAATTTCTGTCATCTTGAACCACAAAAAAGGAGCAATAACATGAAGAAAACAGTTTCTATAGTTCTCGCCGGCGCATCATTATTATCAATGGTAATAGCATACGGCAGCGGCATAATGGCATCAAAGGCAGAAGGTGCAGAAGCGACTCAGATTGCGGCACATATGGAAGCATTGCACCTGACAACAGAATGGGATAAGACGTTCCCCAAAAGCGA
Organism: Synergistaceae bacterium; assembly: GCA_017427625.1. Taxonomy (GTDB): domain Bacteria; phylum Synergistota; class Synergistia; order Synergistales; family Aminobacteriaceae; genus JAFUXM01. The sequence continues at coordinate 2,989 of JAFRSL010000074.1, forward strand.
CAAGGTTGACCACAGGAAGGTAACATTCATTAACCGTTTCGGCATCACGCTTGCGGCAGACCTCTACACTCCGAAGAATGCAAGCGGGAAACTTGCGGCACTGGCAGTATGCGGCCCGTTCGGCGCGGTCAAAGAGCAGTCCAGCGGAATATACGCTCAGGCAATGGCAGAGCGCGGCTTCATCACCCTTGCCGTTGACCCTGCATTCACTGGAGAGAGCGGTGGCTGGCCTCGTAACGTTGCATGTCCCGACATCTGTACTGAGGATTTCGGCGCGGCGGTTGACTTCCTTTCTGTTCAGGACAATGTAGACCCTGAGAGGATCGGCATCATCGGTGTCTGTGCCTATGGCGGATTTGCTCTGAATGCGGCGATTATCGACACCCGTGTTAAGGCGACCGTTGCAAGCACCATGTATGACCTGTCGCGTATGCTTGCCAACGGTAATCTTGGCGATGCCGACAGCAAGGAAGCTCGTGATGCCCAGCGCAAAAAGATGAGCGCACAACGCACTGAAGACTTCCGTAACGGTGATTTCGCTTATCTTGGCGGAGTTCCTGATGAAGTCCCTGCTTCAACACCGGCACATTTCCGTCAGAAATTGCAGAACACCATCAACTACTACAGGAAGAGGGGCTATCACCCGCGAAGCCTTAACAGCAACGGAGGCTCAACAAGCACTTACGCTCTCTCATTCATCAACGCCCCAATTCTTCATTACCTGAATGAGCTTGACAGCGCGGCAATGGTCGTAATCGGAGAGAAAGCACTCAACAAGTTCTACAGCGATGAGGCATACGCTCAGATGAAGGGCGACAACAAGAGCCTGCTGGTTATCCCCGACGCGGTACACATTGACCTGTACGACAACACAGATGTGATACCGTTCGACAAGATGGCAGACTTCTTCAACGAGTACCTGAAGTAAGACAAGGCAGCGAAACAAAATCTGAGGCTGTCGGAGTTAATCACCTGTCTCCGGCAGCTTTTCTGTATATTCCGCAGAGCGAGATAGCTTTCATATATCATTCTTCAAAGTTATATATTTGATAAATAATATATATTTTACGAATAATCCTGTCAATGATATTCTTTCCCCATCAATTTCAAGACAACAAATTCACGTATATGGAGGGTAAAAGCAATGACAGTGAAGAAGTTACCTGTAACAATAATGAGAGGCGGAACAAGCAAAGGAGTTTACATTCTCGAAGACGACATGCCCGCAAACCATGACGAATGGGAGCCGTTACTTCTCAGGCTCATGGGAAGCCCAGACGCAAAGCAGATTGACGGTCTCGGCGGATCGTACTCCGTAACAAGCAAGGTCGCAATCATCAAGAAGTCCAGCAATCCGGAGGCTGATGTTGATTACACTTTCGCACAGGTCAGCGTCGACAAGCCGCTAGTCAGCTACAAGGGCAACTGCGGAAACATCTCCTCAGGTGTCGGTCCTTTTGCGATTGAGAAGGGACTCGTTGAGGCAAAGGACGGAACAACAAGCGTCCGAATCTTCAACACGAACACCCAGAAAATCATTGAGGCCGACGTTAAGACTCCCGGCGGTGAGGTTGCATACTCAGGCGACTTTGCGATTGCCGGCGTTCCCGGAACAGCATCGCCCGTTAAGCTGAAGTTCGTTCGTCCTTCAGGCACATTGGGGAAGGGTCTTCTGCCGACAGGAAATGTTGTTGACACTCTCGATGTTCCCGGCTTCGGAAGTGTTGATGTCTCGATCGTCGATGCAGCTAACCCGCTTGTATTCGTCAAGGCTGCTGATATAGGTCTGACTGGCAAGGAGCTTCCCGATGAACTCAATGCAAAGCCCGAAATGTTAGACCTCCTCGAAAAGATTAGAGGCCTCGCCGCGCAAAGACTCGGCCTCATCAATGACTACACGAAATCAGCTTGGGAAACTCCCGGAATCCCGAAGATGACATTCGTAGCAAATCCCGACAACTATACCACATCGGACGGAAAAGAAATCGCAAAAGAGAATATAGACCTCCTCTCACGAATGATGTCGATGCAGAAGCCCCACCCTTCCTACGCAATGACGGGCGCAATGTGTACAGCAGCAGCGGCAGTAACGCCCGGCTCAATCGTGAATCAAGTTCTCGCTCCGAACGCTGACACTCAGTTCATCAGAATTGGACACCCAGCAGGAATACTCGAATGCGGTGCGGACTTCAGGGTTGAGGACGGAAAGAGTGTGCCGGAAATTGATGATACTTTCGGTTTCAGAACCGCCAATTTCATCATGGACGGCATCGCAAGAATAAGGCTGTAGAAAATCAAAGGGGGTAAAATACAATGCAGGAATATTTGCCGATAATATCGCTTCTCGTTCTGGTAGTTGTCGTAGCAATAGGCTTCATCAAGAAGATCAATCTCGGTTTCTTCGCGCTTGGGGCAGCGTTCGTTCTCGGAACTGTCGGAGGAATGAAAGCATCACAGATTACCGCAGGCTTCAGCTCGTCAATGTTCGTTACGCTCGTAGGTGTTACGTTCATGTTCGGAATGGCATCGCAGAACGGGACGCTTGAGCTTTTCTCGAAGAAAGTCGTCGCCCTCGTCGGAAAGCACACTGTACTCATTCCCATACTGATGTTCGTACTCTCAGCGTTCATCTCGGCAATCGGGCCGGGTCATATCGCAGCCGGAATCCTAATGACAACGTTCGCAATGTACTTGGCCTTTGCGATGGACATCAACCCTATGGCGACATCACTCTACGCGAAACTCGGAGCAAACGCGGGCTGTGCGTCAACGTTATCACTCACAGGAATCCTCGCCGCACAGCTCTCAAATCCTATGGGATACTCAGGCTTCGGTCTTCACTTGTTCCTGTCAACATTGCTTTCGGGGTTCGTTTTCACGCTCGTGGTCTACATACTCTACAAGGGCTACGCGGTCAAAGCTGACAACCCGCTGAAGTGGTCGGACATTCCAAAGTTCAACCGTGAGCAGAGAATCACAATCGCTGTAATCATCGTCGTCGTAATCTGCTGCATAGGCTTCAAGCTGGACACGGGACTGTTCGCGTTCCTCGCGGCAAGCGTCCTCATTCTCACGGGCTGTGCTGACGAGAAGAAGGCCATCAAAGGAATCCCTTGGGGAACTCTGGTATTCATCTGCGGCGTTGGAGCTTTGGTGAACGTCATCAACAAGCTCGGCGGTATCAAGCTGGTCTCGGATTACCTCTCAAGCCTAATGACTGCGGACAGTGCGGTCGCAATAATGTCGGCAAGTTCAGGAATACTCTCATGGGTAAGCTCGACGACGGGAGTGGTAATGCCCGCACTCCTTCCCATTGCGGACAACGTTGCACACACTTTCGGGGTAAGCTATGTTGAATTGATGTCGGCGATAATCGCAACGTCATTCGCGGCGGCAATAAGCCCTCTTTCAACCGGCGGAGCAATCATAATGTCGTCATACAGCGCGAGCAAAGAAACGACAACCGAAGAGATGAACAACATGTTCAAGACACTGTTCCTTCTGAGCGTGGCAAACGTTTTGATCAACGTGTTAATGTCGTGGCTCGGAGTATTCAATCTCGGTCATCTGTTCTACTAGTTCACTCCTCATATAGACTCAATCCCCTCTGTCTCGATGGCAGGGGGGATTTTGATTCTCGAGTTATCTCTCAGCATCAGTAACATTCAGCATTAAAAGCGTTATATTATATAATGTAACTTGTCTTCCGCCTTAGGCTTTCGCTCTAATAAAGGTGGGAGTCTTCTTGTGAGTTTTGATAAGGAGGAGTCTTAATGGGAGTATTAAAACACTATCGGGAATTATTGCCCGTAAGCGACAAAACACCGAACGTGAATCTTGAGGAGGGAAGCACGCCTTTAATCTATCTTCCGCGAGTTAGTGATAGATTAGGCATAAAGCTATACAGGAAATTCGAGGGCTGTAATCCTTCAGGATCCTTCAAGGACAGAGGAATGGTTCTCGCGGTCGCTAAGGCACTCGAAGATGGGAAGCGTGCAATAATCTGCGCGTCAACTGGAAACACATCGGCATCAGCAGCAGCATATGCGGCAAGTCAGGGAATACCGTGCTTCGTTCTTCTTCCGGCGGGAAAAGTCGCACTCGGTAAACTAGCTCAGGCTCTCATGTACGGTGCAAAGGTCATCGCGGTTAAAGGGAATTTCGACAGAGCATTGGAGTTAGCGCGTGAAGGTGCGGAGAAAACGGGCTGTGCAATGGTGAACAGTGTCAACCCCTATAGGCTGATTGGCCAGCGTTCAGGTGCGTGGGAAATCTGCGACGTTCTCGGACATGCCCCTGATTGGCACGCAATCCCTGTTGGAAATGCCGGAAACATCTCAGCTTATTGGGCTGGTTACAACGAGTACAAGAAGCTCGGAAAAATCTCGGCACTTCCGCGAATGATGGGCTTCCAGGCTGAAGGTGCAGCTCCACTCGTCTACAACAAGCCATGTCCAAACCCTGAGACCGTAGCAACAGCAATCCGAATCGGCAACCCAGTCAGCGCACACTTAGCACGTGCGGCAGTCAGCGAGTCGGGCGGAGAGTTCAACGCTGTAACGGACGAGCAGATTTTGGAGGCACAGAGGATTCTTGCGGCTGA
>JAFRSL010000075.1 GCA_017427625.1 Synergistaceae bacterium
CTACTTTCGTAAATCTATATCTCTACGTCTGACTTCTACTTAAGCAAAGTATAACACAGAAAGAAAAAAACGGGAAACTTAACTTAAACAGGCCGCCTAACTCATGACTAAAGTCACGAGTGTGCGGCGGCGTTTAATCAAAGTCAACGGAAATCACCTTCTCGACGTGCAGTTAAGAGCAACAGGAAGCAAGCCCATAGCATGGAGCTTATTTGACGGGAATCTTCCTGACGGCATAACTCTGAGTGCTGACGGAAAACTCAGCGGAAAAGCCTTGAGTGCGGGAATGTTCACTTTCACGGTTAAAGCTGAAAACGATGCCGGCTATGACACAAGGGCATTCACAATCGTTGCCGAAGCCGTGAAACCAACTATGTCCAATTTCTCGCTTAGAGATGCGACTGAAAGGGTGAGTTACCGGCAATATCTCTATGCAGACGGCACTGAGCCTATGACATGGACTGTGGTAAGCGGAAATCTACCGAAAGGTCTCATCGTCAGCTACGACAATGAAGCAGAAACAGGGATAATCTCAGGAATTCCTGAAGAAGCTGGACGTTTCACATTCACACTCTCAGCCTCAAACAGCGCAGGTTCTGACACTAGAGTATTAACGCTAACAGTGAGAGCCAATCCAAACACTCCGAGCATACCAGACAATCCCAACGTTCCTGATACTCCAAACACGCCAGACAGTCCCAACACTCCAGGCAATAACGCCAATGACCCACAGGCCGACAAGATACGCTCTCTGATGGGAATGGGAAGCAATGTTCCTTTCACCAGACTCACAGGCATAAGGACGCTCTACGATCAATGGGAGTACGATGATGATGTTGCTGCTGTTCTTGAGGATGTGGAGATTCCTTCGACGGGAATTTACCTCATTCAGAATATCGCGTTAAGGTTCAGGATTCCGGCAGGGTCGTATCTAACGTGGCACAATTCAGGCAGAAATTATGGCGCATTCTCTGAGGCTGCAAATTCTGACTGCGTTTTCCTCGACGACTATGGGAACGAAATCGCAATGCCTACAGCGTCTGAACTATATCACGTCAGCGCAGCAGTGTACCTTGAGGGCGGAAGAACATACTCGCCTTTCATCACCGCTGAATACCCGTATGAGTATCATCATGACGACCAGTATCACGAGCCTTACCATGAGAACGAAGAGCCTCAGCGCGAAAACTCAGGCGACAGTGGGGGTGGCTGTAATTCTCTCACAATACTCGCCGTAATACTCGCAGCTCCATTTATCAGGAAAGTGCGGAATCCATAAGGGCACAGAGTCAATAGCGGGGATAGTTCATGCAATAAAGCTAACCCGCTTCTTCACCCTCACATTCTCCCGCATCACTGGGGCCTCCGCCTCGTCAACTGGTGCGCGCGCGCTATCCTGTGTGTGCTGGTACGTATCGCCTGAATTATTATGACGCTGACCCTCGCGTTCATCGTTCTCGGTCTTACGGTGAACACGCTGGGCTTCTGCCGCTGCTTCACTCGCTTGCACTCGCTGGACTACCCGTATCCCCTCACGAACTATCTCCTGCGTCTGCCCCGTGTCCTGCGCTACTGCCAACGCGTTCGGCGCATGGTGCGTCATCGCCTCCACGTTCATGTTCGACATTATCATACTCACTGGCTGCATTCTCTAACCTCCCCCTATCTTTCCAGCCATGTAATCATATGGCACTAGAACTATCGCTCGCTTCTCATCGTCTGCTACAAACGCCGTGAACTTGCAGGGCTCGTGAACTATGTACGTCAAGCCGCGAACCGTTATCACAGCTCCAGGATAGCATATGTCCTTCACTCGGACGATGCCCTTGTCCTTTATGAGAGCTATTTGTTCCTCCAGTGCATCGAGTTCCTTCTGCATTCCTGCTCGGGCAGCTTGCAACTGGAACTTCATCTTCGTGAAATCCATCATCAATGCCCGCTTCTTGTCGTCCAACTGGCCTGAGGCTTCCAGCTTCTTCAGCAATACCATGTTGGGTTCAAGGCGTTCCAAGTTCTCGTCGCAACGCTTGATTTCGCTCGTGAAGATCTTTCGCTTCTCCAACTGTTCTGGAGGCAGTCCCACTACTACGTCTGTCCTCGTCCCCATCTCTGAGCCTAGTACATTGCACGAGACTTCAAGTCCGGCCTCGATCCTTCCTCCGGCTATCTGGGAATGCTTCCCGCTTCCTAGCGCGATTACTGCCGTCTGAGCGTAGAGATGACTGTGGAGGATTGCGTTCTTCACGAGGATTGTTCCGCCGCTTCGGATTGTTGCCTGGTCGCCAAAACTAAGCGATATATCCCCGTTCGCCCGAACTGTCCCGCGTCCCATTCCTCGAACTCCGCCCTGTATCACTATTACTCCCTGACTGTCTATGTCCGCTCCCTCAACTGGACCGTTAATCGTGATGTTTCCCTGCGCCACTACATGAAAGCCGTCTCGGACCGCACCAGTGATTTTTACAGCCCCTGTGAAATCTACACTGCCTATCGCAAAATCTATATCCTGATGTATGTCAAGTTCTGGCAGCACTACTAGACGTCCACGCTCGTTCTTCAG
>JAFRSL010000076.1 GCA_017427625.1 Synergistaceae bacterium
ATATCCCGAAGTCGAGGCCGATGGATTTCACCGAGCTCACTAACTCACCAAGTGTACAGCCTAGTTTTCCCTCATCAGCTTTCCAGTCCCCCAATGCGCGGAAATCATCGTTCCTGTTCATGAACCAGCCATCATCGAGTACGAGCATGTCAACTCCGAGTTCCTTTGCGCTTTCTGCAACCTCAAGAATCTTTTTGCCGTCGAAGTCGAAGTACAGTGCCTCCCAAGTGTTGAGGATTACAGGGCGCGGTGAGGCTTTGAATTTCCCACGACATATATTCTCTCGTATGCAGGCGTGAAAGTTGTGCGAGAGTCTTCCGAGACCTTTGTTGCTGAACGTCATTATTACTTCAGGCCCAGTTATCTCTTCTCCCGGCTCAAGCTCATACGAGAATTTATCCTGAGCAAGCCCCATTATTGCCCGCGTCTGACGGTACTGGTCATGTTCAACCTCTGCGCAGAAGCCTCCGCTGTAGACGAACTCCATTCCCCAGCATCGGCCATGAGATTCCGTTGCGTCATGCCCCGCTAGTATCATTAACGGGCTGTACTGGTGAGATGACATTCCGCGCCTGCTCCCGATTGAGAAGATTCCGTGCTTCAAGTTTTGACGCTGGTATTCACGCTCGAAAGTATGACGGCCGTAAAACGTTATGAGGTCGAAGTCTCCGTGCGTGAAATCGAGGCATGAGCTGCAAAGTTTCTGAACCGTGAAAGGTTTTTCCCCTTCGTTGCTGACGATTACACTCCGCGTGATTATGTCCTTGCACGGGATTACGCCGTAGAGGAGCTTAACATTCAAGCCCAAGCGGTCGTTCTTGAGGGTTATTGAGAGGGTCTGAGCTTCCTCATTAGGGTTCGCGTAGACTGCCGGAAGCCCTGAGAGCGAGTATTTACCCTCCGTGATTTCGTGGGAATGGTAATGCAAATCCGCGCCGTATGTCCCGTTATAATCTCTCACAACAAGCATGGGACTCCTGTAATCCCCCGTGCCTTGCGTCGGAAATTCCTGAGGCAATGCGTCAAGCGAATACGTTCTGTCCTTGCCCAAATCGTAAGGGCTTCCGGAGAATCCCCTGTCAGCAAACGTTAATCCCCAGTCAGTGAAACCCTGAGTCCTTGCCCCGTAATAAAGGTGAAGCAGATAACCGAAGCTATCTGCCATCATCTGATACGTTGAGTTTTCTGTGGTGAGGGTGAATATTCCGCGTCCCTCATCGAAAGTTATTGCCATAAATTTCTTGTCCTCGCCATAAATTTTTGCGCACTATTTTACTGCACCGTTGATTACGCCGTTGATGATCTGCTTCTGCGCTACCAAGTAGAATATCAGCATAGGCAGCAGTGCCAGCAAGTATGACGCGAACGCAAGGTTGTAATTCGTCCCGAACTGCGTCTGGAATGTCAGCTGTGCAAGCGGCAATGTCGTCATTCCTGAGCCGGACATAATTACCAGCGGTGTCATGACATCGTTCCATGTTCCCAGAGCCGTTAGGACCGCAACAGTCGCGTGCATCGGCCACATCAGCGGGAAGATGATTTTCCAGTACGTCGTCCACGTTGAAGCACCGTCAACATGAGCCGCCTCCTCAAGCGCAATCGGGATATTCTTCAGGTAGCCGGCATATAGCAGCACGTTCATCGGCATGTAGAACACGACGTAGAGAATGATTACCCCGAACATGTTGTCGATGTGGAGCTGAGCTGTCTGCTTTACGAGCGGCATCATTAGAATTGCGAAGGGTACGAACATTCCGCTGACTATGTAGAAGTAGCTGAAGCGGTAGAATTTGCTCGTCCCCATGTTTCTTGCAACGGCATATCCCATCAGTGAGTGAACGATTATCGACACTACCATCGTTATGCCCGTAATCAGGAAGCTGTTGAAGAGCGAGCGCCAGAAGTCCGTTACTCTCATTGCCTCGCGGAAGTTGTCGAAGCTCCATTCTTTGGGGAACGACAGGAGGCCGATTACGCTGTTAGTCATTTCGCTGGGCTGCTTGAAGGCTATTATCACCGTCATGTAGAGCGGGAAAAGCACCGTGAACAGTCCGAGCAATAGCAATATTGTTACGGGCCAGTTGAAACGTTCGGTGGCCTTAATTTCCTGAGATGCCATTATAGCTGTTCCTCCTTCTTGTTGAGATACTTTAGCTGAAGCACTGAGATTATCACGATTACGATGAAGAATATCACAGCGTTTGCGCTCTGGAAGCCGAACTGACCTCCGCCCATTCCGTTGTTGTATATGAGGAACGAGATCGACTCGGTACTCTGTGCAGGGCCGCCTTTGGTCAAAGCCATGATCTGGTCGAACACCATGAGATTATTCTTCATGCAGAGGACCATGTTAATCGTGAAGAACGGCATAATCAGCGGGAACGTTATGTACCTGAATCTGTTCCAGCCCGTAGCTCCGTCAAGTGAAGCCGCCTCGTAGACATCTTCCGGGACTGTCTGGAGTCCTGAGATGTATATGAGGGTGTTCATAGCGATTGACTGCCACGCACAGACGATTACGATTGCAATCCACGCCAAGTTCTTGTTGGCGAGCATACTGGCCGTGCTTGTGATGGCCGGAAGAATATACGTGAAGATGTAGCTGAATATGTAGCCCAC
>JAFRSL010000077.1 GCA_017427625.1 Synergistaceae bacterium
CACCCTGAAATCGTGGTAACTCTGGGGAATGTTCCGACACAGTTCCTGCTGAAGACGACTCAGGGAATAACGGGTTTGCGTGGTCAGTGGATCGACTGGAGGGGGATAAAGATGTTCCCGATGTTTCACCCGAGCTATCTGTTAAGGAACGACAGCCGCGAAGTAGGAAGCCCGAAATATCTAACGTGGCAGGATGTAAAATCTCTCAAGGAAAAAATAGACACATTACAGCAAGGGAGCTGAGTAAAAATGTCAGACAAAAAAATTCCGCGACATCTAGCAATAATTCTCGACGGCAATGGTCGCTGGGCAAAAAGCCGAAACCTTCCCCGCTTAATGGGACACAGAGCCGGCCTCAGAAAGCTCGAGGATATGGTGAAGCTCGTGAAACGCGAGGGCATTCGCTACTTCTCGGTCTACGCATTCTCAACCGAAAATTGGAATCGCCCAATCATGGAGGTTACGGGACTTATGAGGCTATTCGGGTACTATCTCAGGCGAAAAGTCGACGAACTCAAAGAACTCGGAACTAGGGTACGTTTCTGCGGCAGAAAGGACAGAATCCCGGAAGAACTGCTCAAGCAAATGCAATGGGCTGAGGATTACACGAAGGACGAGAATGCAGTCGACTTCATAGTGTGCTTGAATTACGGCGGACGTGCTGAGATCATTGACGCTGTGAACTCGCTCATCGCGTCAGGTGCAAAATCCCCAATAACAGAAGAAGACCTCAGAAAGCATTTCTACCTCCCTGATGTTCCAGACCCTGATCTGATCGTCCGAACAAGCGGTGAGTTGAGGCTGAGCAACTTCTGGCTCTGGGAGAGCGCGTACAGTGAGTATTACTTCACGAGTATACATTGGCCGGATTTCGGCGAGGAGGAACTTCGCAAGGCACTCGACAGCTACGCGGGAAGGGAGCGACGTTATGGCGGGCTTAAAAGCTGATAACGAACTTAGGCTCCGTACACTGAGCAGCGTCGGAATTGTCGTGTTTATTATTTGGGGGATTAACACAGGCGGCCGTGTTTGGACGCTGATTGCAGGGATTATAGCTCTCTCATCACTCGGTGAATATTACAGGCTCGTCAGCAAGCTCAGAGGCGCAAGAATTTCGCCCGGAATGGGGTATATATTCTCGCTGGCGTTCGTGATTGCGGCAGTTAGGGAAAATCCGCAGCCCATTGTCTTGGGAATGATACTCGCACTTTGCGTCTGCGCTGTAATGACCGTTGAGATATTCAAGCGTCAGATGACACGCGGAACAAGCCACGCTGTAATGAACTCGGGTGCGGTGATTTCGGGCGTTCTTTATATCACTGTGCCTTGGACTTGCATGATAATGCTGCGAGATTATGCGTTCGGAAGACAGGTACTCGATACTCTTTTCTTCTGCACATGGGGCTGTGATGTCGGAGCTTACATCGGCGGAAAGATGTTCGGGTCAACAAAACTCTGCGAATACGTCAGTCCTGGAAAGACTGTTCAGGGATTCATCGCCGGAATTATCGGAAGCCTTCTCGCAAACGCAGGGGCAATATACTTCTTCAGCCTCCCTACGTATCCATTGATACTGATCGGTTTCATATGCGGGATATTCGGACAGGTCGGAGATTTGGCGGAGTCGCTGATAAAGCGTGAGGCAGACGTAAAAGATTCGGGGCGAGTGATTCCGGGACACGGCGGAATGCTTGACCGCTTCGACAGCATACTGTTCAACGGACTTCTGACATATCTCGTATTGAGGGTGATACTGTGATTAACGTGGGTGTTATCGGCGCGACTGGCAGCGTTGGAAGCTCGGTAATGGCTGTCTGCGGTGCATGGCCGGACAAGATTTCAGTCAAAGCTCTTGCGGCGAATAAACATTCCGAGAAGTTGGCGGGGCTTGCGGAAAAATTCAACGTCAGCAAAATCTACCCTTATGAAGAAACTGGAGACGATGGACTTGAAGCTATTGCTCTTGACCCTGAGATTGAGCATGTAGTTTTCGCGTCATCTGGAACGGCAGCGATTAAAGCTCTATGTTCGGCACTTAAAGCAGGCAAGACAGTTTCACTCGCCAACAAAGAGAGCATAGTCGTCGCGGGAAAATGGGTGATGCCGCTCGTGAAATTCCCCGACCAGTTGAGGCCGTTGGACAGCGAGCATAACGCGATATGGCAATGCTTACACGGCGAGGATAAATCGTTCGTGAGGAAAATATACTTGACAGCATCGGGCGGGCCGTTCAGGAATCTTCCCCCAGAAGAATTGAGGAAGGTTACGCCTGAGATGGCACTTCATCACCCAGTTTGGGACATGGGCGCGAAAATCACAATCGACAGCGCAACTCTCATGAATAAGGGGATTGAGCTGATCGAAGCGATGTATCTTTTCGGGCTAGATGAAGCGAAGGTTGACGCGCTGATTTCGCCGGGCTCATTCGTTCATGGGCTGGTGGAGTTCGAGGACGGAAGCGTTAAGATGCTTGCCGCTGAACCTGACATGAAACTTCCGGCGGCTTCGTGCCTTTTCTGGCCTGAGAGGTTCTTCCCCTGCAATGAGTTCAAACGTCCGGCTTTCAATGTGCATGATGTTAGGTTCGAGGTTCCTGACGCTGTGAGGTTTCCGGCCATGAGGATTGCGAGGGAGTGCATGAGGCTGAAGGGCGGGTATCCTGCTGTACTCGTCGGGGCTGATGAGGTGGCTGTGAGTTTGTTCCTTGAGGGAAGAATTGGATTCACGGATATTGCCGGACTCGTTGAGGAAGTATTGGGGTCAAAAGACTGGCCTGAACCTTTGAGCCTTGATGAAGGGATTGCGCTTGTTGACGAGGGCAGAAGGGAAGCGTTGAGGTTGGCAGGGAAGTTCTCACCCTCCTGTTGAGCGGGAGGGCAGAGATTCACCAGTAGGGGATCACTTCTTTCTTCTCTCTATTTCGGAAGGGCTTAATGCAGTGCCACAGAAACATTGCGAGTCTTGCCAATGGAACAGGAAAGTACACCATGCAGATTGCCCTTAACTTATCCTTAGTGCTTACATGAGCTGATGACAGTATATCTCTCATGAATGGCTTGGCTTTTTCACGGCGTGCTCGGATATTTTCACTGTCCAAATTCTCCTTCAAGACAGATACGATTTCACCGATATATGCTCTCCCGCAGTTAATCATGAAAGCTTTGCGAAGTTCTGGAGTACATTCAGGTTTACTCATGATAATTTCATATCGGTCTTCTTTGTTAGTCCACATTCGCGCTGTAAAAGGCGTACGAGTCAAGCTGCCCGGCCTCTCAAGTATATCGAACAGCGACTTTGCAATATATATGCTCCCTCGCATCTTGAACGTGTATTCCCATGTGAATAATGTATCTTCTCCATAATATATTCTCTCACGAAATTTCAGGTCATACTTACGGATTACATCGGCAGAAAATATTTTTGCCCATGATGTGTGCGGAAATTTGGCATAGAGCATTGCATTGATAGTCTCTCCCACAGTCAATTTTCGTGATGGCGTGTCATATTGCTTTGCTCTAAGGAAAATATTCTTCCTTTTGCCGTCAAAGAATACTCGCCAGTAATTCACCCCTACAAGGCTGTCAGGGTTCTCGATCTGAGCCGATACCATGATTTCGACAGCGTCATCTTCCAGCCAGTCATCAGAATCAAGAAAGACGAAATATTCTCCCTTCGCCTCTCGAATACCGTAGTTCCTTGCCGTAGACTCTCCCATATTTTCTTGATGATAAACCCTAACTCGGCTGTCCCGTTCTACGTATGACTGAGCCACTTTCAACGTATCATCCGTTGAACCGTCATCTATCACGAGGACTTCTATGTTTGTATGCGTCTGTCTTAGTGAGGATTCTATTGCGCGATGTATGTATGGAGCTACGTTGTAAGCTGGGATTATTACCGATACGAGAGCAGAGTTATTGCTGAGGGCTGAGGGCTGAGGGCTGAG
>JAFRSL010000006.1 GCA_017427625.1 Synergistaceae bacterium
GGGATACGTCTCACGAAACAGGGAGAAGACTCCGGCATCCCTGAAGGGCGAATATTCTTCGGCCCTGTCGTTGCAATAATAGCGATCGCTGCGTATGCTGTTGCTATGGAGTTCACGGGGTATTTCATGTCAACCGCGATATTCCTGCCGCTGGGAATGTTCATGCAGGGTCAGAAGAACTGGAAGGTAATACTCGGCGTTACGGCAGGGCTTGAAATTTTCGTGTACCTTCTTTTCGTCGTCGGCCTCAGTCTGAGAATGCCCTAAATTTCACGGGAGGTGATTTAAATGTTCTACTCAGTTCTGCAAAATATGATGTCCCTTCAAGTATGGCTCGGACTTTTCATCGGAGTTGTCGGCGGAATGGTAGTCGGAGCAATGCCCGGCCTTAGCGGTGGAATGGCTATAGCGTTGCTTCTTCCGTTCACGTACTCAATGGAACCTATTGCCGCGCTCGTAATGCTCATGGCGATATACACTTCGGCCATGACAGGCGGCTCAATCTCAGCGATACTTCTTCACACTCCCGGCACTCCCGCAAACGCCGCAACAGCTATGGAGGGTTACCCGTTGACGAAACAGGGAAGAGGTCTTGAAGCTATCGGAATGTCAATGCTTGCGTCAGGCTTCGGAGGATTGGCGAGTGCTATAGCGTTGCTGCTGATTGCTCCTCCGTTGGCTCAGGTCAGCTTGATGTTCAGTGAGCCGGAGAATTTCCTGATTGCCGTTTTCGGTCTGACGGTAATAGGAAGCCTTGCGGGTGATTCAATCCTCAAGGGGCTTCTCATGGGCTGCGTTGGAGTGTTCCTTGCGACAATCGGACAGGACGCTATGACGGGGACACTGAGATACACATTCGGCTCTGACAATCTCATGAATGGTATCCAGATGGTTCCGGCATTGATTGGACTGTTCACGATCTCGCAGGTTCTCAACAACAGCGAGGATTACAAGCACGCCAACAAATCTCTACTCGAAAAGACAAACACGACTCTCGGAACGAAGATGCTCCCTACATTGCGGGAAATGCCGCGTTACCTTTGGGGGCTGATTGTTTCGTCAATAATCGGAATCGGAGTAGGAATTCTTCCGGGCGCGGGCGGAAATATAGGCTCATGGATTGCTTACGACCAAGCCAAGAAGCACTCAAAGCACAAAGAAGAGTTTGGCAACGGCTCGCTTGAGGGACTTTGCGCCTGCGAGTGTGGGAACAATGCGGTAACCGGCGGCTCAATGATCCCGTTGATGACGCTCTCGATTCCGGGAAGCCCGACAGCCGCGATAATACTCGGAGGATTGCTGATACAGGGGCTTGTTCCGGGTCATAGGCTATTCACGGCTCAGGCTGACATAACGTACTCGATACTCACGGGCTTTGCGCTGTCGAATATCTTGATGGTGTTCGTCGGCCTCGCAATCGCAAAGTATGTCGTCAATGTAACAAGAATCCCCAACTCGATATTGATGCCCGTCGTTGTGTCGCTCTCACTCATAGGCTCATACGCAATCAACGGCAACATGTTCGATGTCTACACGACGATTGCGTTCGGTTTTGCGGGCTACTTCATGGGCAAGTTCAAACTGTCTTCAGCGGCTCTAATTCTCGGCCTCATTCTCGGAGGCATGGCCGAAAGCGGTCTCCTTCTCTCGCTCGTAATGGCAAAGGGCGATGTCTTTGGGTATTACACTGGACGGCCAATATGCTTGGTGCTGATAGCGTTGATCGTGCTGTCCGTAGCTGCTCCTGCAATCTCACACATGAGAGCTAAGAAACATTCTGCTTAACTCCTGACTAAGCAGTTCTGATGCCTGAGTCTGAAAAAGATTCGGGCATCATTTTTTGCTGAGAAAATAATACCTCCCGCCTATAATGTTACAAGCGAGAGGCTGAGTTTCTGTTTTGGCGGACTAACCGCAGATGAGGTATTCGGGATTCTTCACGACCATCGCGTTTATTTCGTCCTCTGTGAATGATTCCGCGAAAGTCTCAAGATATGACTGCATGGCATCGTCAAAGTATGGAGCGTCATGCTGTCCGAAGTCGCCCGTAAGTATCACGTGTTCAGGCCCGACTTCACGGATCTGCTCTATCATCTTCTCCATTGTGCAGCGCCCGAAATGTACGTTGTTGAAGCTGTGCTCGATATACGCTCCCTGTAAGACTGCTTCCTTCTGCTGTGCTACGGAGTAGTCGATGGCGGGGTGTTCAACGTGAGTCAGGACAACTTTCTTGACACCTTTTGAGAAAGCTGCCTCGACAACCTTCAATCCTTCCTCAGGTTCAAGATGCCCTGTCCCCGTTACCATGTCATACTTTGCCGCTGCCTCAAGAATAGTGTAGACTTCAGGCTTCAGTTCTCCGTACTTGCCGCAAACCCTCAGAAGCCCGGACGAATCGAAGCTGTTGTCGCCCTTGTGCTTATACTCCTGAAAAGCCGCCGCGTCCATAGTCGGGAACCAAAGCATTTTTCCTCCGAGCATTCCTGCTTTGAGTACCGCTTCAGGATTCAGCCCTCCTACGGAACGATTCAGGGTTATTCCGCCGACGATTTTAATGTCAGGGTAATCCTCGTTGGCCAGCGTAGCTCGTGCAATCGTCTCGAAGAAATGGCACTTTATCGCCCCGCCGCTCATTCCTTTCTCGTGCATCCTCTGAGCTACAACGCGCTCGGTACATTTCCTTTTCACCACATCAGGCGCAACGTGAATGTGCAAGTCCCACGCGCCTTTGAGCCAGTTTTTCCCTTCCATGACAATGCCTCGCTAGTAGGGCAGGAACACAGGGAGCAGCAATACCACAACAACGTAGGTGAGAATGACCATAGGAACGCCAATTTTCACGAAGTCCATGAACTTGTAGTTTGTCCAGCCAACCGCAAGCATGTTCTGGGGAGCCGCGAAAGGTGTTGCATATGATGCTGCGCCAGCGAGGGTAATGATCATTGCCACAGGGTGAACGTTCACGCCGATTGATTTTGCTACGGAAATTGCTATCGGCATGAAGAGAAGAATTGCCGCTGTGTTCGAGATGAACTGCGTAAGAATTGCGATCGCGAAGAATATAACCGTCGTAACGAGGAACGTACTCGGATTCTCGCCGAAGATTTTCAGAACACCGTCAGCTATTACGCCTGCAACTCCGCTGTTCTGAAGCCCCGCTGATATTGCCGAAAGCGACCCCATGAGGAAGAGGCAGTTCCAGTCTACAGAGTTCGTAGCTTCTTTGACCGTCATGCACTTCGTACCGATTATGACCAGAGAGCCGATAACAGCCGCGAGGTGCATGGGGAGTGCTTTGGGACTGAACGCTATTACTGCGAGGACAACGAACAGTGTTATGACCGTGATCGTGGCCTTGCGCTTGTCGAGGGGCTTTCTGTCTGTCTGTGCGAACTCTGGAATGTAACCAGTATCACGAAGCATCTTTGACCCTATGAAGGCGAAGTACAATGCACCGACTATGCAGCATGTAACTCCGAACGGCGTGATCGAGAAAAGTCCGAAGCTCTCGTAACCTGCGCCGACCATCAGGCTGTTAGCAAGAACGTTTGACGGGACTCCTACCAGCGTGTTGAAGCCTCCGAGCTGTGCGCCGAAAAGCAGTGATAGCAGGACTTTCGACGGGGGAATGCCTGATGAGAGACACATTGCTGTGCAGAGGGGAGCAAGTGCTGTCATGACTCCGATGTTCGTGCAGACCGAACTTAGAGCGCATGAGGCGAACATTGTAACAAGTATGGCTCTCTTCTCGCTTCCCTTGATGTACTTGGCCATGTTCTCACCGATTAACTCGCTGAGGCCTGAATGGAACATTGAAGCTCCGATTATCATCATTGCGACCATCAGGACGTTTGTGTTCGTGGCATAGCTTGCGAAGATGTCCTTGATCTCAATCAGCCCGAAGAAAGCATAGAGCAGTGAAGCAGCGATCGATGTTACCATTAACGGAACCGGCTCAAAGATGAACAGTGCAACCGTTGCGATGAGAATTATCAACGCAATTAACATTGGACTCATTTGGAAAATCCTCCTGAAAAAATATGTGTAGTGCTGTTTATGATATTGTGAAAAAATAACAATGTCTAACAGCAAAAACTTCTTCTTTCAGACAAGATTTTAGTTGTGAATACCTTTCAGCGCACCGAGAAGTTTTTAGTGATAGCCTCCGCGTATTTCCCGAATACTTCCTTTATATCCCTGATGAAATCATGAACATAATTAGGCAGCTTATAGTCAGAACGGTATACAAGATGTGTCTCGTTCATACCAATGTCGTTAAGGATCGAGAAAGTGTAGAATCTATTTTCCTCGTCTTGCGGATCATCAGCATGACGGTAAAGGCCGAAAGGTGAGATGATCCCGATACCCATTCCATCTTTAGCCGCATGATAGATCAGGTTCTGTTCATCGCACTCAATGGTGTAGCTGGGTTTGACGTGATGCGAAAAGAAACGGTCAAGAACCTCCCGCAGCCGATTGTCCTGCCGCAAAGTAATCAGCGGAAGATGAACGATCTTCAGAAGGTCAACTCCTTCGGCAAAAGAAGCAATGACATCTTTGTACGTGTCGGGGTAAAATTTCTTCATCAGCTTTTCGGAGAAGCAGCACTGCATTTTTTCGGTCGCAAGCAAAGTTTTGTGCTGACTCACGCTCACCGGAACATCTATCCCCACGTACAAATCAATTTTCCCGTGTTGAAGCAAATCATCAAGCTCGTTACTGTTACCGTCAACAAGCTCGATCGAAATGTTTGTGTGTGAAGGCTGGTAAAGCTCCCAAATCAACGGGAAGAATACCAAGCTCCTGAGCCTCGAAATACCGAAGCGTATAGTCGCCTTTGCATTCTCTGTTATGTCCGAGAACGCTGAACGCAAGGCAACCTCTGCTTCAAGTATCTGATTCCCGTAGAATACCATCTGCATTCCCGCCTCTGTCAGACGCAATGTTGGCCTTCGTTCAAACAGCTTGACATTATACTCATCTTCAAGCCTCTTGATGTGAGAACTCAAAGCCTGCTGACTTATTATGAGTTGTTCGGCAGCCCGCGTTACGTTCATTTCCTCTGCTACTTTGAGGAAATATTCAATGCTCCTGAGATTCATGATTAAAGTCTCCCTATCCACAAGATTTTTATTGTCGAGTTTGTCGATAATAAACTGTTTGTAATTGTTACCCTAGTGAATTATATTACGCGCATCGAAAAAATCAACAACCAAATTTTACAGAAAGCAGGTAATTCACAATGAGCGTAACACTAATGGACTGCACACTGAGAGACGGAGCTAACATCGTCGGCAAAGGCTTCGACGCGGAAATCACTGACATGGTACTTGACGGCCTCACTTCATGCAAAGTCCCTGTTATTGAGTTCGGGAACGCGGGCGGAATAGGAGCATATGAAGTAGCTGGGTACACTCAGGCACTCACCGATAAAGAGTATCTCGACATCGCGCAGAAGTACCTCAATCGCGGCTCAGAGCTTGGAATGTTCCTCAACGCCAAGAGATACCGTGAGAACAACGTTGCCGTTGCGAAGGAGCGCGGGCTGTCATTCCTCAGAATCGGTGCTGATGCCGGAGAGCTTGAGATTTCGATCCAGCCGATTAAAGATGTCAAGAAGTACGGACTAAAGGCTTTCTATTCGCTGATGAAGGCATACATTCTCACGCCCGACGAGCTTGCCGAAGAAGCAAAGGCTCTTGCTGACGCTGGCCTCGACCAGATAACGATAATGGACTCAGCAGGGACAATGACACCGGATCAGGCTGCGGAGTACACAGAGAAACTCGTGAAGGCCGTATCAATCCCTGTAGCTTTCCATTGCCACAACAATCTCGGACTTTCGGCGGCTAATGCTCTGGCAGCCTACAAGAGCGGCGCGTCAATACTCGACTGCGGACTCATGGGAATGGCAAGAAGCGCAGGAAATCTTCCGACCGAAGTTTGCGTTGGAATGATGCAGCGTTACGGCGAGATGAAGAACATTGACCTCTACAAGATGCTTGAGTTCATCGAGACACGTCTTATGCCCGCAATGGAGAAGCACAACTACCACAACTCAATAACGCCGCTTGATCTGACGCTGGGAATTTCTGGCTGCCATTCAAGTTTCGTGAAGCTCTTTAAGACCGTAGCAGCAGAGAAGAAAGTCAACCTCTTCAGGCTCATCGTTGAGGTCTCAGCAATCAACCGCAAGAATCCTTCTGAAGCACTCATGAGGGAAGTTGCAGAGAAGATAGCGTAGGACAGAAGGGGGATTTCAGAAATGAAAGTCGTATTAGCGGGGAAATATCCGAATCATACGTTCGAGACACTTAGCAAGCTTCTTCCGAATGACAAATTTGACCTCGTTGAAGTCAACACTCAGGAAGCCTACGACGCAATGACGGACGCTGAGATCATGATACTTAGAATCTTCAAAGCCCCGAAGGAAGTCATCGAGCGCAACAAGAATCTCAAGATGATTCTCCGCTGGGGCGCAGGTTTCGACTCGGTTGACATTGAGGCAGCGGGCGAACACGGCGTACTCGTAACGAACACTCCAGGCGCAAACGCGGGCGCAGTATCAGAACTTGCGGTACTTCTGATGCTTGCGGTCGGAAGAAAGCTGATGTGCCACGAGGACAGCCTGAGGCGCGGTGAATGGAGCAAGAACACCTACATCAACAGCTCCTATACTCTGAACAACAAGGTAGTCGGCATAGTTGGGGCTGGAAACATCGGCAGGCAGGTTGCGCGGAAGGTTCAGGCGTTCGGGGCAACAACACAGTATTACGACCCTTACAGGCTGAAGCCCGAAATGGAGGAAGATTTCAAGCTGAAATTCACGTCCCTCGATGAAGTTTTGAGGACGTCGGACTTGATTACCCTTCATGTTCCTTTGACGGACGAAAATCAGCACATGATTGACGCGGAGAGAATCGCAGGAATGAAGGACGGGGCAATAATCATCAACACAGCGAGGGGCGGACTCATTGACGATCACGCGCTTGCTGAGGCGGTGAAGTCAGGGAAACTCTCAGGCGCGGGGCTTGACGGTGTTGAACGTGAGCCGTTACAGCCGGACGATGAACTTCTCAATACCCCGAACATCATCGTTACACCTCACATCGGCGGAGGGACTGCGGACATCGGTGATGTGATTATGCCTATGCTTGCTGACGACATCATTGATTTCGCGAATGGCAAGGAAGTACGGCACGTTGTCAACAAACAATATCTCAAGAATTAACAGGAGGATTCACAGGTCATGAAGAAAGTATTATCGAGCGTCATTGTTGCGGTTATGGTTATCGTTTCGGCATGTTCAGCACTTGCGGCGGACTGGCCAACGAAGACGGTCAACGTCATTCTCCCCTACGGAGCGGGCGGAGACACGGATACGTATTGCCGACAGCTTTTCCAGCGCGTGAGCAAGGTAACAGGTCAGACGTTCGTCGTCATCAACGAGCAGGGCGGTTCGGGAATGGTTGCGGCTATGGATGTAATGAACAAACCCGCAGACGGCTACACGTTGCTGTTCAACCACACAGGCGCGTCGCTCGTTCAGGAAGCTACGGGAATGGCTGACTTCTCATACACCACAGACTTCGAGAACTGCTGCACAGTCGCAATCGACGAGACATATTCACTCGTTGCAATTTCGCCCGAAGGTGAGTACAAGCAGTACAGCAAGGGCTGGAAGTCTTTGGCTGACATGATAGCCTACGCGAAGGAGAATCCAGGCAAAGTACGTTACTCGACGGTCTTCGGTTCAATCACTGAGTACGTCGGAACGGTTCTTGAGAATCAGGCGGGAGTTGAGTTCGACAAAATCAACGTCGGGACTTCAGCGGGTGAAAGAATGGCGGCCATGCTCGGCGGACAGGTTGATCTCCTTGCGGCCAACTACATGCAGTTCAAGGATTACATTGAGAAGGGCGACCTCGTTTGTCTGGGCGTAATGTCAAAGCAGAGGGTTCCGGGAATCAATCACCCAACGTTCACGGAGCTGGGCTATGACAAGGTGGTCAACGCTAAGAAGTACGAGGTCAAGTTCCCCAAAGGAACGGACAAGGCAATCGTGAACAAGCTCGCTGAGATTTGCCGCCAGATAGTTCTTGAGGATAAGAGCTACGCGGAAGTTCTTGGCGTATATTTCGCGCAGCCTTTCTACCGCGATGCCGAGCAGATGAACAGGGAGGATCCCGAAGAAGTTAAGGCGCTTGCCAAAGAGTTCACAGCAGACCTGAATTAGTATCGAAGAACGTGAAGTTCAAAAAAGCCCCCCGAATCTCTCGAGGGGCAATTTGTTTCAAACCTTACTCTCTGATTTTCACCGCGATGATTGGCTCGTAGATGATGCCTGGTTCAAGCCATGCCGAGACCGTTACTGAATACGTCTCCGGCACCCTCTCAATGACTTCACCATCTTCGTCGAGAAATACAGCGTTGTCTGCATCACCCTCATCATCCTCGCCATCAGGGAATGAATGCCACGCAAGCAACCCGCCCTCTGGAACATTCACGTCAAGCGACACCGCGAACTCGTACAATCCAGCTTCTTCGACTTCCAATGCCGGAAGGACTGCCGCAATTACCTCATCATTGTTGGCGATTACTGCGAGAGTTTCAGCAGCAAGTGCATCACGCTCATGGAAGGCCACCCCGTTCTCGAACTCGGGGGCTTCCGGCTCTTCTGGTTTGTCCGAAGCTGGTGCCTCCTTTATCGAGATGTAGAACGTCTGCGTTGACTTGTAGGAGAGCTTGTTAGCGTTTGCAGCGGTTACCTTGATCTTGAAGTTCTCTCCCGCTTTCATTGGGACTCCGTAAATCAACCCAGTGTCCTCGTCCATCGTCAGACCTTCAGGCATTTCTCCCGAGTATGACCATATCACCTCGGCGTTATTTGTCGAGAGCTTGAGCTGGCATGAGTACATTTCGCCGACAACCCCGTCTGGAATGTCGCTGATTGTTGTCGAAAATTTCGGTTTCACGGCCTTGATGGTCATCTTCATTCCCTTGCTGTACGATTGGTCATCACCTGAGCCGTTCTCGACAGTTACCTGAATTTTGCCGCTGAACAATTTCTCAGGCGTTCCGAAAATCGTGCATTCCTCGCCCGTCGCGTTGGTAGTGAAATCCAATCCGTCCGGCAAATCCTCGAAGTCCCACGTAAGAGGCGTTACTCCCGTAGCCTTTAGCACAGACCTGTATGCTTCACCCTCTGTGCCTTTCTTGAACGAACCTTTGATCTTAGGCGTTACACCCTTGACATTCAGCGTGAACTCATCTGAAATCTCGACAGCTCCGTTGCTCGCGGAAATCGTAAGCTCGAACTCTCCAGCTTCTGTAGGTTTGCCTGAGAACTTGCCCTTGTCGAACTTCACGCCTTCAGGAAGATCGCCCTCAATGCTCCAGACTGTTGGCTTCATGTTCTTGACCTTCAGAGTGTAGCTGTACTTCTTGTTCCACTTCGCTTCCTTCAAAGCATAGCTCTTGAACTCAGGAGCATTTGCAACGACTTTCAGGCTTATCTGCTTTGCCTTTGATGAACCTGCACTGTTCGAAGCGATTACGTTGAATTTGAAGGTTGTAGCCTTGCTGGTATCAACTCTCCCTGTAACCTCGCCTTCCTCTGTGAGTTCCAAGCCACCCGGAAGCGACTCTCCATCCGCCAGCTTCCATGTGAGACCCGTACCCTCTGCTTCAAGGAAATAGCTGTAATCCTCGCCCTGATATGCGTCGGGAATCTTTGAGGACTTCACCACCGGAGCATTCACATTGCTTCCAGTACTGTTGACCTTGAGCGTCAAGTTAGCGTAGTCAGTGCCGGCTGTGTTCTTTGCCTTCACCGTGATGTTGTACGTCCCTGCGGTTTTGGGTGTTCCAGTGAGCAATCCACCAGGTGAGAACGTGAGGCCAGTCAGAGTTTTCCACGTTGCTGTCCACGTTATACTCTTCCCCTCTGCTTTGAACTGGAAGCTGTACGCCTCTCCTGCCGTCGCCTCATCAAGCGTCTCAGTCGTAATCTTCGGCGGGGTTACCTTGTCGCTCTCAGCTATCGTCAGCGTGTATTCCTTCGTGTCATTGCCAACCGAGTTTTCAGCAGTTACAACAACCGTGAATGTTCCGCTGACCTTAGGAACGCCCGTGAGTTTCCCCGATGTGTTGAGCGTCAAGCCATCTGGAAGCCCGGTAGCTGTCCACGTCAATGGTGATGTGCCCGTTGCATCGAGAGTCACGTTGTAGAGTTCGCCAGCCTTGCCATCATCAAGTGAGGCCGTCGTTATTGACGGAGCTGTTATCTCTGACGTGCTGGATTTCACCTTCAGCGTGAACTTCCGCGAGTCTTTCCCAGCCGCATTTGCCGCCACTACCGTGAATGATGTCTCGCCGGATTTGTCGGGTGCTGTGCCGGAAATTGTCGCTGACTCCGCATCGAACGTAAGCCACGATGGAAGCCCCATAGCCGTCCACGTTATCGGCGTTGCTCCAGTGGCTTCAAGCTGAACCGACACGTCTTGTAGATGCTGGAACGTCCCCAAATCCTGCGGAGTCGTTATCATCGGAGCTCCGGCAACACTCTCAATCGTCAGCATGAACGTCCGAGAATCGCTGCCCGCCGAATTGCTTGCAGTCAACGTAAACGTGAATGCTCCCGATGACGTTGGAATGCCTGAGATTTCGCCTGTTGATGGATCGAGCGTGAGACCTGCCGGAAGTGTACCCGATGATACCGACCATGTTGCGCCTGAAACGTTGGCAGCGAGTGTTACGGTGTAAGGCGTTTCTTTCGTGCCGTTGGGGAGGCTGGTGGTTGTGATTTCGATGGGTGCAGGGGCTGAGACAGGAGCGAAGTCCCACTGATAGTCAAGGAATTCATTGCCGCTTTCGTGGTATTGCACTCTGACAAGAATAAAGCTTACATTGCTCAGTGCTTCAGGCTCATCAAGAGTCCATGTGCCTTGATTCGTGTTGTTGTACCAGCTTGAACGCAAGATACTGCTGTCATCAGAGTGCATAATACTGATTCTGAAGTCTGTCCTATATGAAGGCTGTAAAGCTGTCGAAGTATCCTGAGGATTAACCAGCTTATAGTTCACCGCTGTGATTTTTCCGTCCTCACTCGTTACTTCAATGTACGGCACGCAGGAAGCAAGCTGTTCGGAGACTGATTTGTATCTTGGAATTGTTGCGCTTCCGTCCATGTTCAGCTCTGCAGGGAATGTCCATGTTACAGTCCTTCCGCCAAGCTCTGTTTCAGCCCCTCCGGCCAGCACCACGACTCTGGAATCTCCGTTTCTTAGGCCATACTCAAGCCAGCTCTTGTCGATATGAAGTTCGCGGTACATTCCCAAGTTGAACGTCATATCTTTTCCAGCGTCTACTGAAGCAATGATTTCCTCTGTATCGTCATCTCTCAGCGTATAGCCACCGCCTGAAATGGTTATTCGCCCCGCATCGGTGAAGTGTTTTGCTTCGGCCAGAATGGAATTGTCTGTCTCAACGGTAAGAGTAAGACCGTAGAACGTAGCATCGCTGTAATCCGATTTGCCATCTATGAGCTTTGCGTCTGACTCGTACGTACTCCACAGAGACAACTCAGGCTCATCAAGGCGGGAGAATTTCCATGTATGTATCTTCTCTGCATCCTCATCGAAAGTGTTCAGATTGACTTCTATCAACCATATTTCCGATTCCTCGATAGGTTCATAGAATGTCAGCGTCCCTTCTGGAGTCTCACCTGCAGGAATCTGAACCCACGGGCTCCAGTAAAACTCGTCCCAGCCCTTCCTGCTTGCGTTATCTACTTGGAACTCCATGTTGAAGTCTTGAGAGACGGGCTTTGATGTGTCAGAAGGATTCACAACGCGCCAGTTCAGACCCGTAACCTTAGAGCCTGAACGTATGAACTCTATGTAGGGTACGAATGAATCGAGCTGCTCCTGAGTAGTCCTGTAATTCGGGAACGTTGCCTGACCACTTAGGCTTGGCATATCGGGAACACTCCAGTTCGCGTTTATACCGTTAAGGCCATTGTCTGCTTCAAGGCACAAACGGGTGCGCTGACCATCGTCCCTGTAGAGTTCGTAGCCCCATATTCCATAAGTTGAGCCTAATTTGAACGTATGGGGAGCCTCTGAGACTTTCTGCATCTCTTGTCCGTTCCAGAAGGAATAATTACCGCCTGAAATTGTGAACGTTCCCGGCAGTTTCGAGATTTCTTCAGTGAATTGGACATCATTGTCTGAGACAGTTACGTATATTTGCGAGAATCTTGCCTGCGAGTAATCCGAATGCCCATCAGTCAGACCTGCAAGAGATTCGTGTTTTGCCCACATATACGGCTCTGCCCATGCCCCTGATGACATTAGCAACATCATCATACACGCCAACAACTTTTTGACCATGATAATGCCTCCTTAATGAATTTTCTGGAATACGAAGTGAATGATATTTTAGCGCATGATTAGGATAAAATACAACCTCCCCGAAATCAGGGAGGCCAAAAATTCAACACATCATGCCACTATCTCGCCTCAATCGGGACAACCGCAAGCGTCTTTCCCAAAGGAGCTAAAACCTTCAAAACGCTGCTGAGTCGCGGGCTTGTACTGCCTTTCTCCATTCTGGCAATAATCGGCTGCTTTACACCGCTCAGTTCTTCCAAATCCTTTTGACTGATGCCTTTTTCCTGCCTTGCCTTGATAATCTCACCGATCAAATTCACTCGCAAATCACTTGCCGCTATTTCCTCCGGTGTGAAAAGCTCCTGTTCCAGTTCGTCCCATGTACCGCCGATTGCGCTGTTATTCATCTTCGTCAAGTCCTCTCTCCTTCAAGTCTGCAAGTTCCCGCTTTGCCTGCGCGATTTCCCGCGACGGAGTTTTTTGCGTTTTCTTAGCAAACTGGTGGAGCAGTACAAAACTGCCACCAGTCCAGCCTACAAAGAAAATTCTATCGCTTATTGGCCGTAGCTCCCATATATCACCCTCAATATGTTTAATATACGGTTCACCTAACTGTAGCCCGTACTGACTCAATGCCTTTACATAGTCGCGGATTTTATTCAGCTTTATTCGGCTGCTCTTATCTCTCTTGCCGGCAAGTTCAATAAGATAGTCCGCAACTGGACGCTTACCGTTCCTGTCTCTGTAAAAATAAATCTTATGCAAAGGTCTCACCCCTCCCCGAAATCAGGGAGGCCATCACATTACATCTTCAAGAACTCAGGCAGCACCCCTTCAAGCTCCTCGAACGAATACTCCCCGACTCTCTCGCCCTCCCG
Source organism: Synergistaceae bacterium (assembly GCA_017427625.1). Lineage (GTDB taxonomy): Bacteria > Synergistota > Synergistia > Synergistales > Aminobacteriaceae > JAFUXM01. Next base: position 13,271 of record JAFRSL010000006.1, read on the forward strand.
AAAAAGCACAGCTCCTTTAGGCGTTCCGGCAATCCCAAACTTAGCGTGCCTCGCCTCTTTGGGGCCGTTGACCTCGCACCCCATCACTGCAACGCTAACACCGTCAGGCAATCCCGCAAGCATAGGCTCAACGATCTTCACCAAACGCATAACATCAGCGCGCCTTCTTCCGCATGTCGGACACGAAATCAGGTTCACTCCCCGCATCCTAAGCTCAAGTGCCTTCAGAATCTCATAGCCTACTCTGACTTCACGCTCCGGTTCATCGGTCAAAGAGACACGCAACGTATCACCGATCCCGCGCATCAACAACGCCGAAATACACGCACTCCCCTTAACGACACCGCCGTCTCCCGGCCCTGCTTCAGTCAAGCCGATGTGCATGGGGAAATCTGGATATGCCTCAGCGATAAGCTCATTTGCGCGGACGCATTCAGGAACGCTTGAGGATTTTGCCGACAGTATAATGTCCGTGAAATTGTGGGAAAGCAATAACTCCGCCTGCTCACGAACCGCAAGGAATAACGCTTTTGAACGGTCGCCCTCCGCTTCGTCTAGCTGAGACTGTGAGACGCTTCCGCCGTTAGCACCGATTCGAATCACAACACCCTTCGACGCAGCACAGGATATTACGTCATTCAGTCGGGACAAAGGCATGTTGCCAGGATTGATGCGTATTGCCTTACAGCCGGCCTCCATCGCAAGAATCGCAAGCGCGGGGTCAAAATGAATGTCAGCCATAATGACGAGTTTTGTTGACGCAACGAGTGCCCTCAAGTCATCGGCATATTTCGCGTCAGGAAGCGCAGCACGTGCCATCTCACAGCCCGATTTAATGAGGCGTTCACACTGAGCGAGGCATTCGTCCCTTTTGTCGAGCGAGACTTTCAGCATACTTTCAACGCGGACAGGGGCATTTCCGCCTATAGTGAGACCGTTAATGTTGACTTGTCTTTTGCTGTTCATGGTTAGTGTGTCAGGAATAAGTTGTAAACGTCCTTGAAGGTTACGAGTATCATCAAGGAGATTAGAACGACGAAGCCCGCCGTGTGTATCCAGTTCTCAACTTTCTCTGGAAGCCTGCGCCGTAATATCATCTCAAGCAAAACGAACAGTATCCTTCCGCCGTCAAGCGCAGGTATCGGGAAGAGGTTGAGTATTCCGAGATTCAGGGCGATTATCGAGATGAATGAGAGGAATCCCCAAAGCCCCGATTTTAACGCATGGCCGGACATTGACGCAATCCCAACTGGGCCAGTAACGTCAGCCTCCTGATAGCCCATGACCAATTCGGCAAGACCGCGAAGCATCATGAGGGTCATTCTGTAGGTGTAACTCGCTGAGTTCCTGAGAGCCTGAAAAACTCCGAAGCGCATATATGACGGTGATATTCCGAGCATCGGGCGGCCGTATTCCTCGTTGTTGGGGACGTTGACGGTGAGGGTTAGATTTTCTTCACCGCGTTTGACTCCGATGGTCAATGAGGGATTTTTGACGCTCTCGGTTCGGATAAGCTCTGACATTTCGCGCCACTTGCTGACGGTTTGGCCGTTGACCTTCTGAATCTCATCGCCAACCTGAAGCCCTGCCTGTTCTGACGGGAAGCCGGGCATTATCTCGCCGATCCGTGTGCTGTCCATGTCGAGTACTCCGTGTCCCCAAAGGTAGACAGCCATCAACAAGACCGCGAGTAGCACGTTGAATGCCGAACCGTTGAGGAGAATGAGAAACCTCTTCCACGCTGACTGCTCATTGAAGCCGCGCCCTGAGATTACGGACTCGCCCTCGTCCTCCTCATTCATTCCCGCGAGACGACAGAAGCCGCCAACTGGGAACAATCTCCATGACCAGAGCATTCCGGATTTGTCCCTTCGCTGAAGGATTGCGGGGCCCATTCCGAACGCGAACTCGTGAACCTGAACGCCCAAGATTTTCGCCGTTATGTAATGCCCATACTCGTGGACTATTACGCAGACGGCTATGACGATTACGAATGCTATAACGCTCATTAACAAATGCAAGCTACTTACTCTCCTTTAGTATGTAAATTTCGTATATAGTAGCACAAATCACCCCCTCGCCAACAAGTTGGCCCTCTCCCCCTTGACATGGGGCGCAAAATTCCATGCATTTCCAGTCGCCCCTGCGTAA